>NZ_JAGIXF010000016.1:0-113144 GCF_021483755.1 Burkholderia sp. WTPI3
TAGTCGAAACGGCCGGTACGGGCCATCTCCATCAGGCGCGCGATGCGCTCCTCGGTGGCCGGGTGCGTGGAGAACAGGTTCTGCAGGCCGCCGCCGTGCAGCGGATTCATGATCATCATCTGGGCGGTGGACGGATGCGCTTCAGCCGCCTGGAACGGGATGCCGGCCGCATAGCGATGGATCTTGTCGAGCGCGGTGGCGAGCGACTGCGGATCGCCGGAGATCTGCGCGCCGCCGCGGTCGGCCTCGAATTCCCGCGCACGCGAGATCGCCATCTGGATCAGCGCACCGGCGATCGGTGCGAGCAGCGCGACCGCGATCCCGGCGATCGGATTGGCCGGCCGGCCGTTCTCGTCGCGACCGCCGAAGAACATCGCGAAATTGGCCAGCGCCGAAATCGCGCCCGCCATCGTCGCGGTGATCGTCGAGATCAGGATGTCGCGGTGCTTCACGTGCGCGAGCTCGTGCGCCATCACGCCGCGCATTTCGCGCTCGGACAGCACGCGCAGGATGCCCGTCGTCGCGGCGACCGCCGCGTGCTCGGGGTTGCGGCCTGTTGCGAACGCGTTCGGCGCATCTTCGTTGATCAGGTAGACGCGCGGCATCGGCAGGTTCGCGCGCGTGGCCAGCTCGCGCACCATCCGATAGAACTGCGGCGCCGTGTTCTCGTCGACTTCCTGCGCGTTGTACATGCGCAGCACCATCTTGTCCGAGAACCAGTACGAGAAGAAATTCATGCCGAGCGCGAACAACAGTGCGATCGTCATGCCGCGCGAGCCACCGATCATGCCGCCGATCACGATGAACAGGGCCGTGATCCCGGCCATCAGCATCGCCGTTTTGACCCAATTGAACATACCCACTCCTTATCCGTCAGGGGACCGCCGCATATCAACAGGCACGGCGAGAAATTGTAAGCGATTTGTTAGATAAGGTCTTGCCGGAAAAATTCAATTTCAGCGTTGCGACGCGGCCAGCCGCAGGCCAAGGCCGACGAACGCACTGCCGACCATGCGGTCGAGCCACTTCTTGACGCCCGGCTTGCCGGAAAAGCGCTGTGTGACGCTGCCGGCGACCCACGCGACGACGCTGGTCCAGATGGTACTCATCACGACGAACACCGACCCGAGGGCCAGGAACGCCAGAGCCTTGTGCGGGCTGTCGGCCGACACGAACTGCGGGAAGAACGACACGAAGAACAGCACGACCTTCGGATTCAGCACGTTGGTCCAGAAACCCTGCATGAACAGCTGGCGCAGCGGCTTCGCGGCAGTGGCCCGCGCATCGGCATTCGCCGGCGCGGCCGCCTGCTTCGTGACGATCATGCGCACGCCGAGGTAGATCAGGTAGGCGGCACCGACCAGCTTGATCACCGTGAACGCGGCGGCCGACGCCGCGAGCAGCGCGGTCAGCCCGAATGCGCATGCAAGCGCGTGCACGCAGCAGCCGGCCGAGATGCCGAGCGCCGACATCAGCCCCGCGCCGCGGCCCTGCGCAACGCTGCGGCCGACGATATACGCGGTATCCGGGCCGGGCGTGACGTTCAGCAGGAAAACCGCGAGCACGAAGAAACCGAAATGGGTGATGCCAAACATGAAAACCTCAAAACCGAAAAGCGCAGGGAAATTCTACGCGCGCCGGCCGCGCCGCGCGACTCGGCCATCCGGCCGATTGTGCGCGGCCGGCACACCGTGTCGAATGGCACTCAGGCCGCGTCGGGCAACGTGAAACGCTGGCCGGCAGCGAGCGGTGAACCGGCCAGGAATTCGCGCGCCGGCAGCCGCTTGCCACCCGGCTTCTGCAGTTGCGTCACGCGCAGCGCGCCGCTGCCGCAGGCGACGATCACGCCTTCCGGGGCGGCTTCGACGATCGTGCCGGGCGCCGAATCGCCGCGTGCTGCCACGGGCTCGGCCGCCCAGAGCTTGATTGCCGCGCCATCGAGCGTCGCGACGCCGCCCGGGAACGGATCGAACGCGCGCACCTGGCGCGCGAGCACATCGGCCGGCTTGCGCCAGTCGAGCACCGCTTCGTGCTTGCCGATCTTCTCCGCGTAGGTTACGCCGTCGGCCGGCTGCGGCGTGGCGGGCAACGCCCCGTCACGCTCCAGCCGCACGAGCGCGTCGACGATCAGCCGCGCGCCGTCGGCGGCCAACCTGTCGTGCAGCGTCGCGGTCGTATCGTCGGGTGCGATCGCGATACGCGCTTCCTCGATCATCGCGCCGGTGTCGAGGCCGACATCCATCGGCATCAGCGTGACGCCCGTCTCGGCGTCGCCGGCCTCGATCGCGCGGTGAATCGGCGCCGCGCCGCGCCAGCGCGGCAGCAGCGACGCATGAATATTGATGCAGCCCGCGCGCGGAATATCGAGCACTTCCTGCGGCAGCAGCAACCCGTATGCCGCGACCACCATCACGTCGTGCGGGGTCGCGCGCAGCAGCTCGATCGCGTCGGCGGCTTCCTGCGGGTACTTGCCCGCGCGGCGCAGCGACGGGGGCTGCGCGACGGGCATCCCGTGCTCGACGGCATAGCGCTTCACCGCGCTCGCCTGCAGTTTCATCCCGCGCCCGGCAGGGCGATCGGGCTGGGTGAGCACGAGCGGCACCGGAAAACCGGCCTCGTGGATCGCGGCGAGTGCAGCCGCGGCGAATTCCGGCGTGCCGGCAAAAATCACGCGCAACGTATGGGTCATGACAGCATTCGGGAGGGCTTGGCGAACGCGCGTTACATCGCGCGTTCGAGTTTTTTCATCTTCGTCTTGATGCGGGTCTGCTTCAGCGGCGACAGGTATTCGACGAACACGCGCCCCATCAGGTGATCCATCTCGTGCTGCACGCACACGGCCAGCAGGCCCTCGCAGTCGAGCTCGAAGGTCTCGCCCTGCTCGTTGAGCGCACGCACGCGCACGTGGTCGGGGCGCTCGACTTCGTCGTAGATACCCGGCACCGACAGGCAGCCCTCTTCGTACACCTGCTTGGCGTCGCTCGACCAGACGATCTCGGGATTGATGAACGCGCGCAGTTCGTTCTTCTCCTCGGAGACGTCGATCACGATCACGCGCTCGTGCACGTCGACCTGCGTGGCCGCCAGGCCGATGCCCGGTGCTGCATACATGGTTTCGGCCATGTCGGCGACGAGCTTGCGGATCCGGTCGTCGACCTTGTCGACGGGCTTGGCGACCTTGTGCAGCCGCTTGTCGGGGTAATGAAGAATGTTCAGCAAAGCCATGGTGTTCGGTATTCGGTGGAGCGGCGTGCCGCATCGGCCATCCGGCCGGCTGGCGCCGCCGCCGGGATGCAATGAAGATGAGGCGAACGAGCGGCATATCAATGCCGCGGGTCAAGCCTCCTGCAATCGGCCGGACGCCTGTGCGCGCGGCCCTGTCGAGTATTTCGGATGATGAAAATTTTATCATGGCGCCACGTCGTTCGCTGGACGTCGCATTCGAGGGGAACCTCATGTCGCCGCAAGCGCTGACCACTTCCGCGCTGCGCGCGTGGCTTCAACTCGCGCATGCGCCGGGCCTCGCGCCGCCCGTGCTGCAGATTCTGCTCGATACATTCGGCACGCCCACGGCACTGCTGCATGCGTCCAACGACGCCATTACCGCGGCGAGTAGCGCCGCTGCCGCGCAGGCGGTACGCGCAAGCGAGCGGGACGATCTCGACGCGCGCACCGACGCCGCGCTCGCGTGGCTCGATGCGCCGGGCAACGCGATCGTCACGCTTACCGATCCCGCGTACCCGGCGCGGCTGCGCGACCTGCACGATCCGCCGCCGCTGCTATATGTAAAGGGCCGGCTCGACCTGCTGCATGCCCGCGGCCTTGCCGTGGTCGGCAGCCGCCACGCCACACCGCAAGGGCTCGCCGACGCGACGCGCTTCGCCCGCGCGTTGTCCGATGCAGGGCTCGTGATCGTTTCCGGCCTCGCGCTCGGCATCGACGCGGCCGCGCATCGCGGCGGGCTCGACGGCTGCTTCGGCACGACAGCGGTGATCGCGACCGGCGCCGATCTCGTCTACCCGGCGCGGCACCGCGCACTCGCCCACGAAATCGCCGCACACGGCACGATCGTGTCGGAATGGCCGCTCGGCACGCCCGCACGGGCGTCGCATTTCCCGCAGCGCAACCGGCTGATCGCCGCGCTCGGGCTCGGCGTGCTCGTCGTCGAAGCCGCGCCGCGCTCCGGTTCGCTGATCACCGCGCGGCCCGCAAACGAGCTGGGCCGCGACGTGTTCGCGATGCCCGGTTCGATCCATGCGCCGCTCGCGCAGGGCTGCCATGCGCTGATTCGCGACGGCGCGAAGCTCGCCGCGACGCCGCTCGACGTGCTCGAGGAATACGGGCTGGATGAGCCAGGGACTCAGGCTCGGGCTCACGCCGCCGACGGCGCAGCGAGCTCCGTGAATCCGGGCACGATCCCGGGCGCCAGCGATGAATCCTGCAATGCCGGCAGGCGCGCGAGTGCACATCCTGTACAAGCAGCGTCGGTCGATCCAGCGGCGGCCGCCCGGATCGAAGCCGCGCCGCCTGAGTCTCCGGCAGAGCGATCGGTGCTCGTCGCCCTCGGATACGGCCCCGTTACTTACGAATGGCTCGCCGAGCACACCGGCCTGTCCGACGACGTGCTGCATGGGTCGCTGCTCGCGCTCGAGCTGGCCGGTCGCATCGCGAGCGCCCCCGGCGGACGCTTCGCGCGGCTTGATGCGGCGCCCACCCCGCCTGCGTCCGGCGTGCTACATTCCCCGGCATAAGGGCGGCCGCGCCGCCGACGATCTCCAAGGAATTCCATGCCTGCGCTGAATCTCGACACCGATGCCGATCGGATCGCCGAGCGCCTCGCCGATCCCGACACGCTACTGGTCGCCTGCCTGTGCGCCGAATGGTGCGGTACGTGCCGCGACTACCGGACGGCCTTCGACCAGCTCGCCGACGCCCATCCCGATGCCTGCTTCGCGTGGATAGACATCGAAACCCACGCCGACCAGTTCGACGATCTGGACGTCGAGAATTTCCCGACCATCCTGATCGAGGACGCCAACACCGCGCGCTTCTTCGGCACGGTGCTGCCGCACGCGGCGATCGTCGAACGGATGCTGTCCGACCTGAGTGCGGTGCCCGGCACGCCGCACGCACCGAAATTGCGCAACGTCCTGAACGTCGAGGCGTGAACCGCGCACCGGCCGGGCGGCTTTTCGTGCCGTTGCACGCGCCGCCGCGCCGGGCGCTTGCCGCCGTTGCAGCCCCCCTCTATGATGGGCCGCTTTTTACACGCCGCGCCGCCCTCGCTGCGGCGTGTGCTATAAAGCCGTCGTAAAAGGGACCCACACCGGCGAACCCGGTCTACCAACACACACCTGTCATGTCCAAAGCACTGATCATTGCGGAAAAGCCTTCTGTCGCGAACGACATCGCACGCGCTTTGGGCGGCTTTACCAAGCATGACGAATACTACGAGAGCGACGAATTCGTCCTTTCGTCCGCGGTCGGCCACCTGCTGGAAATTGCCGCTCCTGAAGAGTACGAGGTCAAGCGCGGAAAATGGAGCTTCGCCCATCTCCCCGTCATCCCTCCGCATTTCGACCTCAACCCGATCGCAAAAAGCGAATCGCGGCTGAAGGTCCTCACCAAGCTGATGAAGCGCAAGGACGTCGATCGCCTGATCAACGCATGTGACGCGGGGCGCGAGGGCGAGCTGATTTTCCGCCTGATCGCGCAGCACGCGAAGGCGAAGCAGCCGGTCCAGCGCCTGTGGCTGCAATCGATGACACCGCAGGCGATCCGCGACGGTTTCGCGAACCTGCGCAGCGACACGGACATGCAGCCGCTCGCCGACGCCGCTCGCTGCCGCTCGGAAGCCGACTGGCTCGTCGGGATCAACGGCACGCGCGCGATGACCGCGTTCAACAGCAAGGGCGGCGGTTTCTTCCTGACGACCGTCGGCCGCGTTCAGACGCCAACGCTGTCGATCGTCGTCGAACGTGAAGAGAAAATCCGCCGCTTCGTCCCGCGCGACTACTGGGAAGTGAAGGCCGAATTCGCATGCGCGGGCGGCTTCTATGAAGGCAAGTGGTTCGACCCGAAATTCAAGCGAGACGAATTCGATCCGGAAAAGCGCGACTCCCGCCTATGGAGCCTGCCGGCCGCCGAGACCATCGTTGCCGCGTGCCGCGACCAGGTCGGCACGGTGTCCGAGGAATCGAAGCCGTCGACGCAACTGTCGCCACTGCTGTTCGACCTGACGAGCCTGCAGCGCGAGGCGAACAGCCGCTTCGGCTTCTCGGCAAAGAACACGCTCGGTCTTGCACAGGCGCTGTATGAAAAGCACAAGGTGCTGACGTACCCGCGTACCGACGCGCGCGCGCTCCCGGAAGACTACATTTCGACGGTGCAGTCCACGCTCGAGATGCTCAAGGAGAGCCACAACTACCTGCCGCATGCGAAGCAGGTGCTCGACAAGGGCTGGGTGAAGCCGAACAAGCGGATCTTCGACAACTCGAAGATCAGCGACCACTTCGCAATCATCCCGACGCTGCAGGCACCGAAGTCGCTGTCCGAGCCCGAGCAGAAGCTGTACGACATGGTCGTGAAGCGCTTCCTCGCGGTGTTCTTCCCCGCCGCCGAATTCCGCGTCACGACGCGGATCACCGAAGTTGCCGGCCATCACTTCAAGACCGAAGGCAAGGTGCTCGTCGAGCCGGGCTGGCTGCAGGTGTACGGCCGCGACGCCGAAGGCGCAGACGCGAACCTCGTGCCGGTGCAAAAGGACGAGAAGGTCAAGACCGACGAGATCGCTGCAGTCGCACTCGTGACGAAACCGCCCGCACGCTACTCGGAAGCAACGCTGCTGTCCGCGATGGAAGGCGCGGGCAAGCTGGTCGAGGACGACGAGCTGCGAGAAGCGATGGCCGCGAAGGGTCTCGGCACGCCGGCGACGCGCGCGGCGATCATCGAAGGCCTGCTCGGCGAGAAATACCTCGTGCGCGAAGGCCGCGAGCTGATCCCGACCGCGAAGGCATTCCAGCTGATGACGCTGCTGCGCGGGCTCGGCGTGAAGGAACTGACCGCGCCCGAACTCACCGGCGAATGGGAATACAAGCTGTCGCAGATGGAGCGTGGCAACCTCGGGCGCGACGCATTCATGCAGGAAATCGCCCGCATGACGCAGCAGATCGTCAAGCGCGCGAAGGAATACGATTCCGACACGATCCCCGGGGATTATGCGACGCTCGAGACGCCGTGCCCGAACTGCGGCGGCCAGGTGAAGGAAAACTACCGCCGCTTCGCCTGCACGAAGTGCGAGTTCTCGATCTCGAAGATTCCGGGCAGCCGGCAGTTCGAGATCGCGGAAGTCGAAGAGCTGCTGCGGGAGAAGACCATCGGCCCATTGTCCGGCTTCCGCAGCAAGATGGGCCGCCCGTTCTCGGCGATCCTCAAGCTCTCGTTCGACGACGAGACGAAGAACTACAAGCTCGAGTTCGACTTCGGCCAGGACCAGGGCGGCGAGGAAGGCGAAGCGCCCGACTTCTCCGCGCAGGAGCCGGTCGGCGCGTGCCCGAAGTGCAAGGGCCGCGTGTTCGAGCACGGGATGAGCTATGTGTGCGAACACTCGGTCGCGAACCCGAAGACGTGCGACTTCCGCTCGGGCAAGGTGATCCTGCAGCAGGAAATCGCGCGCGAGCAGATGGCCAAGCTGCTCGCCGACGGCCGCACGGATCTGCTGCCGGGCTTCAAGTCGTCGCGCACGGGCCGCAACTTCAAGGCGTTCCTCGTGAAGCAGCCGGACGGCAAGATCGGTTTCGAGTTCGAGAAGAAGGAGCCGAAGGCGGCAGCCGCGAAAAAGACAGCGAAATCGGCAGCGAAGGATGCAGAAGCCGTGACGGAAGGCGCAGAAGAGAAACCGGCACCGGCCCGCAAGACCGCCGCCCGCAAGACGACGGCGCGCAAGACGGGTTCGTAATGGCGACCTGATCGCCGGGGCTTCCCCGGTGCATCACACGCCGTCAGACGGCGCAAAAAAACGCGGATCGATCGCTCGATCCGCGTTTTTTCTTTGTGCCGACGGCAATCGTTGTCCGGCGACGCGCCGTTACAGCGGCGACGGCACCGCCACGCGCGGGCGCAGCGAACGCGCGAGACGCGGCTGCAGGTTCGGGTCGGTCGATTCGGCCGGCTCGGCACGCATTTCCACACCGATCGGCGCAGGCGCAGCACCCTGCGAAGCCCATTGTTCGCCCATCATCGCGTCGGTCGAGTGGCTGAAATGCTCGACGAGATGATCGATGAACGTGCGGACTTTCGCGGGCAAATGGCGCCGGCTCGGATACGCAATGTTGATCTCGACCTGCGGCAGCCGGAAATCCGGCAGCAACCGCACCAGCGCACCACGGGCGATGTCGCCGCCGATCAGGTAGCTCGGCAGGATCGCGACACCCATTCCGAGCAGCGCGAACTGGCGCAGCATCGCGGTGTTGTTCGCGACGATCACGTTGGTCGGCCGCACGCGCACTTCGCCGTCCGGCCCCGTGAACACGCGCTCGTCGCCCCAGTATTCGGCCGGCAGGCTCAGAGCCGGGTGCTCGGCGAGTTGCTCCGGATGAGTCGGCACGCCGTGCTTTTCCAGATAGCTCGGCGTCGCACACACGGTCATGCAGCCCGTAGTCAGTCGCCTCGTGACGATGCTCGCGCTGCGCATCTGGCGCGTGACGACGATGCCGACATCGAAACCTTCCTCGACGAGATCGACCTGGCGATCGACCAACGTCAGATCCGGCACCACTTTCGGGAAATTCTCGGTGTACGACTGCAGGACGGGCGCGAGGTTATGCAGGCCGAATACCACCGGCGCGACGATGCGCAACGTGCCGACCGGCTCGTGGTTGCGCGCGACGACCATCTGTTCGACATCCTCGAGTTCATCGAGAATCTGGCGCGCCCGCTCCAGATAGACTTGGCCCGACTCCGTCAGCGAAAGGCTGCGTGTGGTGCGATTCAGCAAACGCGTACCGAGACGGCCTTCCAGGTCAGCGACGTGACGCGTCGCGACCGCGTTCGAGATATCCATTGCACTTGCGGCCCGCGCGAAACTACCGAGATCCGCAACCTTGACGAACACGCGCATCGACTGCAAATGATCCATAAACGACTCCTGCCGCTGTTACAACTTCAAAAAGTTGAAGCAAATGCGTAATTCTCCTACGACAGCGAAAAAGATGCAGAGTTGCCTAACGAGACCGTGAAACGAGATAAAAACAGTCAAAAATCCTCACCTGTTGCGGATAATTGATCCAATTATTCTGATTGCAGCAACAATTGGGTGAACCTCGTCGGGGAAACGGTCGAATCAGGAAAGACGTGTTTGATGCGACACAGCAGCGCACCCGGCGGCATCGCACGGAAGCGGCGCCGGATCAGGCCGGCGCCAATTGCGGCGGAGCGTAACAACCTGTTAAAAAGACACCACGGAGCACGCCGACGTAGCATCATGTCGGCCCCGGCCGGGCGGGGCGAGTGCGCGACGCGCGCCGCCGCCACCGCCGCCGCTTTCAACGCGCGATTCCCGCTGACCATGAAAATTGCCATCCTCGACGACTACCAGGACGCCGTCCGCAAGCTGAACTGCTTCGAGATGCTTGCCGATCACGACGTGAAGGTCTTCAACAACACGGTGCGCGGCCTGGGACAGCTCGCGAGCCGTCTGGCGGAAGTCGAGGCGCTCGTGCTGATCCGCGAGCGCACGCCGATCACGTCGCAGTTGCTCGCGAAGCTGCCGAATCTGCGCATGATCAGCCAGACCGGGCGCGTGTCGAGCCACATCGACCTCGAAGCCTGTACCGACCGCGGCATCGCGGTGCTCGAAGGCACTGGTTCACCGGTCGCGCCGGCCGAACTCACCTGGGCGCTCGTAATGGCCGCCCAGCGCCGCATTCCGCAATACGTCGCGAACCTCAAGCAGGGCGCATGGCAGCAGTCGGGCCTGAAGACGTCGGCGATGCCGCCGAACTTCGGCCTCGGCCAGGTGCTGCGCGGCCAGACGCTCGGCATCTGGGGCTACGGCAAGATCGGCCGGCTCGTCGCCGGCTACGGCAAGGCATTCGGGATGAACGTGCTGATCTGGGGCCGCGAGCATTCGCTCGAGGCCGCGCGCGCCGACGGCTACGCGGCTGCCGAAAGCCGCGAAGCGCTGTTCGAGCAGAGCGACGTGCTGTCGCTGCACTTGCGGATGCACGACGACACGCGCGGGATCGTCAAGCAGGAAGACCTGATGCGGATGAAGCCGACGTCGCTGCTCGTCAACACGAGCCGCGCGGAGCTGCTCGAGGAAAATGCACTCGTCAACGCGCTGTCGCACAATCGTCCGGGGATGGTCGCGATCGACGTGTTCGAGAGCGAACCGATCCTGCAGGGCTACAGCCTGCTGCGGATGGAAAACGTGATCTGCACGCCGCACATCGGCTACGTCGAACGCGAAAGCTACGAACTCTATTTCAGCGCGGCATTCAAGAACATCCTCGCGTTCGACCAGGGCGACATGTCCAGCGTCGCGAACCCGGAAGCGCTGACGCCGATCCGCAAACGCTGATCCGCGCAGCGCGGGCCGCGCATGGCGCGCGGCCCGCTTCTCCGTTTCTTTCTTCAGGCGGCCACGCGGCCGCGCGTCATCGCGTCGACGCGCGCAAGAAAATGCTCGCCGTCACGCCGTCCGAGGTCGTACGCATGCCGCATCTGCGACGGACTCGTGTAATCCCAGCTCGAAATCGGCACCTTGCTCGACGGCTGCACGTACAGCCGCCGCTGGTCGCCGTGCGCGACAGTGAACATCTGCGGACGCGGATACAGCCGCGTGACCAGCACCAGCACATCGCCCGGCGACGGGTCGAGCGCGCCGACCGGCACGTTGTCGACCATCCCGCCATCGAGCACGGGCCGCCCGCCGCGGCGCAGCACCGGCGTGAACGGCGGTGTGCACGACGACTGCAGGATCAGGTCGGCGAGTTCGTCGACAGTCGCACAGGCCTGCGCGCGCACGAACTCGGGACGAAAGCCGAGTGTGCGGCTGAGCGTCGGGGTGCAGCGTCTTGCGCACGTATTCGATGTTGTACGCGACGAGGCCCGCCGCGACCGCGCTGCGCGCGCCAAGCCAGCGCGGCACGTGCGACACGCCGATGCGGATCTCCGGTGCGTCGGCGAGCTGCGGGAACGGATCGCCGTAGATGTCGAGCAGCGCCTGGCGGTAGATCCGGTAATGCGGAAACACGGGCTCGCGGCTGAACAGGTTGCCCCAGTACGCGTTCTTGCGGTTGTGGCGCAGCGCTTCCTCGTAATAGCGCATCACCCACGCGGCATCGCGCGTATACAGCATGCAGGCAGTGGCGGCGCCGGCCGAAATGCCCGCGATCACGCGCGGGCGCAGCCCGAGCGCCGGCTGCGCGACGTCCCAGAAGCCGGCCTGCCACCAGCAGCGATTGCCGCCGCCCGCAAAGACGATCTGGTCGAACATCGCGCCGCTCAGCTGACGAGCGCGTAGGTCGACGTCGCGTGAACGGCCATCTTGCCGTCCTCGTCGAACAACTCGATTTCACCGAACACGAGGTTGCGGCCCATCCGCAGCACGCGCGCAGTGACGAGCACGTCGCCCTTGCGCACCGGACGCATGAAGTTGGTGTTCAGCGAAACGGTCGTCATCGGCCGGAACTCGCCGAGCGCGGCCGAGATCGCGACCACCATCGCCGTGTCGGCCGCAGCCGTGAACACCTGGCCGCAGATGATGCCGCCCGAATGACGGAATTCGCCGGAAAACGGCAGACGCATCGTGACGGTGTCGTCGCCGATCGATACGGGGACCAGACCGAGCGAGCGAACCCATGGGGCCAGCAGGCGATCGAGCAATTCGCGGACTGCGTTTTCGTCCATCTTCGGATGTCCAGAAAACGTTGCGCGACCGCCGCGCAACGCGTGTGGACGTCATCATACCGGGACCGCGCCGATAGCGATGGCTCGTTACCGCGCTGACAGCTGCCGTTGTCGTGACGAAATTTTTTGAGGAAATTTGCAGAAAGGACTTGCCAAGGGCGAAATACCCGGGCATAATCTTTCTTCTGTTGGGGGCGTTAGCTCAGTTGGTAGAGCAGCGGACTCTTAATCCGTAGGTCGAGTGTTCGAGTCACTCACGCCCCACCAGGAATTTCAAAGGCCGGTTAGCGCAAGCTAACCGGCCTTTTTCCATTTCCGCTGCCGACTCGCCCCGCCTGCATCGCGGTATCCGGCCGCATGCCTCTCCCGCACCGTTTCCGCTAGAATCGTCCGACAAATATCACACGACCGGCATCGCGATCGCCGTATCGCTGTCGGCACTGAGAGAGCATGGGACGTCAAACATGGAATCATGTGAACGAGACCGGACCATTCAGAGGGCATGGTCACGCCGGCAGCAGCGCGCAAGTCGACGCGCGCCCCCCATCCGAACGCATCCGGATCCGTCGCACAACGCGCGCAGCGAATCCGGTCATGCCACGTAAGGACACGCTCGTCGCGTTTGCACTCGGCGTTGCACTGCTCACGCTCGCAGCCGCGCTCGCCGTCACGGCCAGCAGCACGGCCGGCCAGCTGGTTCGCACACCGGGCACGGTCGTGCGCATCGTGCAGGACAGCGACGCGATGCGCGCGTACCGGCCGATCGTCGCCTACCTCTCGAACGACGGCCAGCGCCGCGAAGTCGCCGGCAATACCGCGTCGAGCGTCCCTGCGTACGACATCGGCGAAAGCGTCGACGTCCTGCTCGACCCCGCCCATCCCGGGCGCCCCGCCCTGATCGACGATTTCGCGCAACGCTGGTTTCCGGCTGCCGTGCCTGCGCTGCTCGCGGTCGTGTCGCTCTCGATCGGCAGCCTGCTGTACGTAAACGAGCGCCGCAACCGGCCGTCCGGCGCCCTGCCGCGCCGCGCCGCCGGCAAACCGGTGCGGCGCCGCTGGAACATCGCGGTCGTGCTGATCCCGATCGCGATCGGCACCGGCCTTCTGGCGGGCGCAGGCGCCGCGGGCCTGCGCCAGTGGCAGATCGCCCATCGTTACGCACGCTCGATCGGCCACGTCGTCGAGGTGGCCGGCACCGCACGCTCGTCGCTCCGTTCGGCGATCGTCGCGTTCACCACCGACAGCGGCCGTCCGATCACGTTCACGCAAGGCCCGGCGTCATCGTTCCTGGGGCTGCATGAAGGTGACGCGGTCAACGTGCTGTACGACCCCGTCACGCCGGAGCAAGCGGTCGTCGACCGGTTCTGGGATCGCTGGCGCGTCGCGGGCATCCTGTTCGCGATCGGCGCGCCGCTCTTCGTTGCCGGGCTGTTCGTCGCCGCGAGGCTGTGGCCCGAGCATCGGCTGCACGAAGTCGCCGAATGACGAATACGGAGCCGGGCCGGTAAACCGGCGCGGTTCCTGCTTCACCGCTCCCTGAACGCCTCCACCTTCGCGCGATTGCCGCACGTGCGCATGTCGCACCACCGTCGTCCGACGCCTCGGCCGCGATCGACGAAGAACCAAGTACAGCGGCCGCACTGCCGAACGCGCGCGAAATCGTCGCCGCGCAGCAGATGCTCGAACCCGAGCGCGGCCGCATCGAGCCAGCCAGACGCCGCACGCGCATCGGGCCGCCAGGCGAAGCGGCCGTCGATCGCGTCGAATGTGCTGCGCCCGATCGCATCGCGAATCGCCTCCGTGAGACGGTGCACCGCTCGCGCGCCGGCACTGCCGCCGTCGCCGGCCGTCAGATGCGCGAGCGCGACATAAGCGTCGTCGCGAAAACAGCGCAGCGAGGCGAGCTCGTCCACACCATCCTGCCGGGGGTGACTCAGAAACCGCGTCAGGTCCGCCTCCGTCAGCAAGCCCGACTTCCCGGCCCACGCGCGCACGGCCGGCCAGTCGACGAACTTGTCCTCGTCGCGCGTCTTGCCCGTGTCGGCTACCGTGTTCAGGAAGTCGAGCGCCGGATGGCCGCCGACGAAATCGGCCGCGCTCCATGCATGCGCCTGTCGCTCAGGGTCGCATCGAGTAACCATTTATTTTCACCTATCGGTTTCACATCCGAACAAACCGGCGTAACCTATTAACAACCAAAACAGGTTAGCACGGAGATGCCGATGCTCGAACTTCCGAACCGCTTCGATTTCGCAGGCCACCGGATCGCATGGGGAACGCTCGGCGAAGGGCCGCCGCTGGTGCTCGTTCACGGCACGCCGTTTTCGTCGCAGGTGTGGCGACGCATCGCCCCGTGGCTCGCGCGGCGCCATCGCGTGTTCTTCTACGACCTGCTCGGCTACGGTCAGTCGGACATGCCGGATGCGGACGTATCGCTCGGCCGGCAGAACGCGCTGTTCGGCGCGATGCTCGACGCATGGAACATCGTTCGCCCGCGCGTGCTCGCACACGACTACGGCGGGGCAACCGTGCTGCGTGCGCATTTCCTCGACGGCATTGCGTATTCCGACCTGACGCTCGTGAACCCGGTCGCGATCGCGCCGCAAGGCTCGCCGTTCGTGCGGCACGTCGCGCAGCATGAAGCCGCGTTCGCCGGCCTGCCGGCCTATGCGCATCACGCGCTCGTGTCGGCCTATATCGGCAATGCGGTCGCGCGGCCGTTGAGCGACGACGTGCTGTCGATCTACCGTTCGCCATGGCTCACGCCCGCCGGCCAATCCGCGTTCTATCGGCAAATCGCGCAGATGCGCCAGCGCTACGTCGAGGAAGCCGAAGCCCGTTATGCGCGGCCGGACTTTCCGGTACGCATCGTGTGGGGCGAGGACGACGGATGGATTCCGCTCGAACAGGGGCAGGCACTCGCCGATCGCATCGCGGGCGGCAAGCTGATCCGCGTACCACGCGTGGGGCACCTCGTTCAGGAGGATGCGCCGGAAGCGATCGTCGCGGCGGTGCTAGACGGGCACACGCGCGGTTGATCGCCGCCGCTGCCGCGCGGCACGTCAGAGGGCCGGCGCGCCTTGCGCGAGCGTCGCGACAAACTTCGCGGTGCGCGGATCGCGCGGCCGGCCGAACAACTCGTGCGATGCACCGGCTTCGACTACGCGGCCTTCCGCGAGAAACACCGCATCGTGCGCAACCGATGCGGCCAGACGCAGATCATGCGTGGCCATCAGCATGGTCGTGCCTTCGCGCGCGAGCTGGCGCAGCACCTCGACAACTTCGACGGACAGCTCGGGATCGAGCGCCGACGTCGGTTCGTCGCACAGCAGCACCTGCGGCGACGGCGCGAGCGCACGCGCGATCGCGACGCGCTGCTGCTGCCCGCCCGACAACGTAGCGGGCCACGCGTCGGCCTTGTCCGCGATGCCGACCTTGTCGAGCAACGCGAGCGCGCGTTCACGTGCCTGCTCGCGCGGCCAGCGCTGCACGGTCACGAGCCCTTCCATCACGTTCTGCACGACGCTCAGGTGCGGAAACAGCTGGAAATTCTGGAACACCATGCCGGTCTGCCGCCGCACCGCGAACACAGCGTCGCGCGACAGCCGGTGCTCCGCCGTGAATTCGATGCGTACGTCACCGACCGCGAGCGTGCCTGTCTCCGGCACTTCGAGCAGGTTCACGCAGCGCAGCAGCGTGCTCTTGCCGCTGCCGGAAGGCCCGATCAGCGCCGTCACGCTGCCGGGCTGCAATGCGAGGTCGATCGCGCTCAACACGCGATGCGCGCCGAACGACTTGTCGATGCGTTCGAGACGAATCATCGCAACTCCGCGTGAAACAGCGCGTGACGGCCGAAACGGAGTTCGAGGCGACGTTGCAGCGTGGACAGCACCGAGCTGAACAGCAGATAGATCAATGCGGCTTCGGTGTAGAGGATCAGCGGCTCGTAGGTCACGGCCGCGATGCGCTGCGCGGCCTGGAAGATCTCCGGCACGGTCAGCACGGCCGCGAGCGACGTGTCCTTCACGAGCGAGATGAACGAATTCGACAGCGCAGGCAGCGCGACGCGCGCGGCCTGCGGCAGGATCGCGCGGCGCAGCGCCTGCGCGCGCGTCATCGCCATCGAATATGCGGCTTCCCATTGCCCCTTCGGGATCGATTCGATCACGCCGCGAATCACCTCGGCGTTGTACGCACCGACGTTCAGCGAGAAGCCGATCACGGCGGCGGTCAAAGGATCGAGCACGATGCCGACGTTCGGTAATCCGTAGAAGATCACGAACAACTGCACGAGCAGCGGCGAACCGCGAAACAGCCAGATGTAGAAGCGTACGCCGGCCTGCGCCCAGCGCGGCCCGAACAGGCGCGCGAGCGCCGCGCCGAACGCCAGCAGCAGCCCGATGGCGAACGACACGAGCGTGAGCGGAACCGTGAACACGAGCCCCGCGACGAGCAGGGGCCGCAGCGATTCCGCCATCAAGTGCAGCCAGGGCGGCATCGTTCAGCCTCGCATCACGGCTGCGACAGGTCGCGGCCGAAATACTTCTGCGAGATCTTCGCGTAGGTGCCGTCGGCCTTGATGTCCGCGAGCGCCTTGTCGATCGCGGCCACCAGCGCGGGGCTGCCCTTGCGCAGCAGCACGCCCGAGGCATCGCCGGCGCCGGTCGTGTCGGTCGCCGCGATCTTCAGTTTCGCATCGGGCTTGTGCTTGCGGAAATCGAGGTACGACAGCGAGTCGTTGATCGTCGCGTCGACGCGCCCCGAGCTCAGCAAATCGATCGACTCGTTGAAGCCCTGCACCGGCACCACGTCCGCGCCGTGCGCGGCCGCGAGCTTGCCGAAATTGCTCGTCAGCGTGTTCGCGGATTTCCTGCCCTTCAGATCGTCGAACGAGCGGATCGACGTGTTGTCCGCGCGCACGATCAGCACCGCGTGCGACGTGATGTACGGCGTCGAGAAATCGTATTTCGCCTTGCGCGCCTCGGTGATCGACACTTCGTTGACGACCGCGTCGTAGCGGTTCACGTCCAGGCCTGCGATCAGCCCGTCCCACTTGCCCTCGACGAATTCTGGCTTCACGCCGAGCCGCTGCGCAATCGCGGTCGCGATGTCGACGTCGAAGCCGGTCAGCTTGCCCGTCGCGTCGTGATACGTGAACGGTGCATACGTGCCTTCGGTGCCGATCCGGAACACGCCGGCCGACTTGATCTGCGCCAGGTCGTCGGCAGCGAGCGCACTCGTGGCCGCGACGGCCTGCAGCATCGCGACGACCAGGATGGAGCGGAGGATTTTCATGATGCGGACCCCGAATGATTGAAGGGAGTGATCCCGCCGGCGCACGTGCGCCGTTCGAGAGGTCCGCGAATTCTACCGATGCGGGCAAGCCCGGCAAAAACGCAAATCGGCTAACGATATGAGCCGATCGAATAACGCCCGCACCGGCCGTGAAACCGGTGCGGGCGCGAATGTCGACACATTACGTGCGACTTACCACGGCAGCGAATAGGTCTTCGTATTCGTGAAGCTCTTCATCGCTTCCTGCACGCCTTCCTTGTAGCCGAGACCCGAATCCTTCACGCCGCCGAACGGGGTCAGTTCGAGCCGGAAGCCCGGCACCTCGCGCACGTTCACGCTGCCGACTTCGAGCTCCGTGATGAAGCGCGTGATGCTGTCGAAGCGGTTCGTGCAGACCGACGACGACAACGCATAGTCGGTGCTGTTCGACATCCGGATCGCCTCGTCGATGTCGCGAAAGCGCATGATCGGCGACACGGGCCCGAACGTCTCGTACTTCACGAGCGGCATGTCCGGCGTCACGCGATCGACGACGGTCGGCGAATACAGCGCGCCGTCGCGCACGTTGCCGACCAGCAGGCGCGCGCCGCGTGAAATCGCATCGTTCACCTGCTGCTCGCAGAACTTCGCGGCCGCTTCGTCGATCACCGTGCCCATGTCGACCGACGGATCGGCCGGGTTGCCGTACGCCCACGCGCGGGTCTTCTCGACCACCAGCTCGGTGAAACGATCGGCCACCGCCTCGTGCACGAGCATCCGCTTGATCGCGGTGCAGCGCTGCCCCGAGTTCTTGTACGAGCCCGACACCGCAAGCGTGCTCGCCTCGTCGAGATCGGCATCCTCCATCACGATGATCGGGTCGTTGCCGCCGAGCTCGAGTACCGCGCGCCGGTAGCCCATCCGCGACGCGATCGACTTGCCGATCGACACGCCGCCGGTGAACGTGATCAGGTCGATCGCCGGGTTCGTGATCAGTTCGTCCGCGATTTCCTTCGGGTCGCCGGTAATCACCTGCAGCATCTGCGGCGGCAGGCCCGCTTCGTACAGGATGTCCGCGAACAGGTAGCACGACAGCGGCACCTTCTCCGATGGCTTCACGACGATCCGGTTGTTGGTCGCGACCGACGGCACGACCTTGTGCGCGACCTGGTTCATCGGATGGTTGAACGGCGTGATCGCGGAAATCACGCCGAGCAGCGGCTCGCGCTGCGTGTATACACGGCGCTTCTTGCCGTGCGGCGTCAGGTCGCACGAGAAGATCTGCCCGTCGTCCTTCAGCACTTCACCCGCGCCGAACGTGAGTACGTCGGCGACGCGCCCCGCTTCATACGTCGAATCCTTGATGCACAACCCGGCTTCGGCCGTGATCAGCTCGGCGATCTCGGCGGTGCGCGCACGCACGATGTCGGCCGCACGGCGCAGGATCGCCGCCCGCTCGTGGCGCGTGAGCGACGGCCGGTACGCGCGGGCGACCGCGAATGCGCGCCGCACGTCGTCGAGCGTCGCCTTCGGCACGGTGCCGACGAGCGAGCCGTCGTACGGGTTTCGTATCTCGATCACCGCGTCGCGATGGATCCGTTCACCATCGATTCGCAGTGCTTCACGATGAAGCGCGCGAACATCCGTCGATGCTGCAATGGCGTTCATGAGTGTCTCCCTGGCGGATACCTGCGTATCACTGCAGATGGTTGAGCGCGATGTCGATGATGTCGAAGTTGCGCAGCCGCGCGCGGCCCGAGACGTCGGTCGCGACCGGCTTGCTGAAGATCAGCGGCACGATCTGCTCGGATAGCCCGCCGTGCGAGCGCAGCGGCACGTCGAGGCCGGACAGGTCGTGCTTGATGCGGCGCGTGCCAAGCACGACGTCCTGCTGCGAGATCACGATCAGGTCGCCCATCCGCGCCGGCGGCAGCTCGAACCGCGCGCAGCCTTCGGCCCCCGTCAGCACGACCTCGATGCCGTCCACCGCGGCGAGCCGCGCGCGCAGCGCGTCGGCATCGGCGGAATCCGGCACGTAGACCGTCGCGAACGAGCCGAGCGCGCCATGGTGAACGACGTACGGATCGGTGATCGGCAGGATCACGCGCGCCGCATCGTGGCCGAGCCACTCGTCGAACAGCTCCTGCAGGTAGATCACGTTCGGCTCGCCGGTCTCGCCGTCGTGCTTCGCGTTCATCCCGTGGTCGGCCGTGATCGCGACGATCGCGCCGAGTTCGTCGAGGCGCTTCAGGTACTTGTCCATCATCTGGTAGAACGCGTTCGCGCCGTCCGTGCCGGGTGCGCACTTGTGCTGCACGTAGTCGGTGGTCGACAGGTACATCAGGTCGATCGGGCGCGTCTCGAGCAGGCGCACGCCGGCCGCGAACACGAATTCCGACAGGTCTGCGCTGTACACGCTCGGCACCGGCTTGCCGACCAGTTCGAGCACGTTGTCGATGCCGTTTTCCTCGATGCTCGCCTCGTCGGCCTTTTCCGACGAGAAGCAGATGCCCTTGAGCCCCTTGCCGAGCAGGCGGCGCAGCTTGTCCTTCGCGGTGACGACCGCGACGCGCGCGCCCTGTTCCGCGAAGGTCGCGAGCACGGTGGGCGCGACGAGGTACTTCGGATCGTTCATCAGCACCTCGGCGCCGGTGTCGCGATCGTAGAAATAGTTGCCGCTGATCCCGTGGATCGCCGGCGGCACGCCGGTCACGATCGACAGGTTGTTCGGGTTCGTGAAGCTCGGCACCACGCACTCGCCCTTGAGCGCCGTGCCCGGCTTCAGCAGCGTGCGCAGGAACGGCGCAACGCCGGCCTCGGCCGCCATCTCGAGATATTCATAGGCGCAGCCGTCGACGCAGACGACCACCACGGGCCGGCTCATCCAGTTGTAGCGACGGCCGTTCACTTCCACGGATACAGGCGTTTCAGTCATGACGTTCAGTCCTTTCGGTTCGAAGGGGGTTGAGCTGTCGGCGCCCGCGCCGCGCCGAGGAGGTGTTTTCCATGCTTGACATTAAAATTGATGATTTGTAGATTGTCAACAACATGCAGAGAACAAAAAGCAAACCACGGAAGCACGAGGAAGTACGAAGAGGGCTGGTCTCCACTCATCCGCCGCGTGCCGCGGCGCCATAGTCAAGGGGTCTGAAGATGAACGAAGTGCCGGTACACAAGCGTTTGAACGGATGGGCGACGGGCGCGGCGCGTCTTGCGCTTGCCGCCGTGGTCGCGCTCGGCGCGGCGCAGGCGGCGCACGCGAAGACTTCGCTGCTCGTCTACACCGCGCTGGAAGACGAGGCGATGAAGCCCTACAAGGACGCGTTCGAGAAGGCGAACCCCGGCGTCGAGATCCGCTGGGTGCGCGACTCGACCGGCTCGGTCACCGCGAAGCTGCTCGCCGAAAAGAACAACCCGCGCGCGGACGTCGTGCTCGGCCTCGCCGCATCGAGCCTCACGCTGCTCGACTTGCAGGGGATGTTGATGCCGCACGCACCGAAGGGCTTCGACCAGCTCACGCGCAAGTACAGCGACGCGAACACGCCGCCGCACTGGGTCGGCATGGACGTATGGGGCGCGACGATCTGCTACAACCGCGTCGCCGCGCAGGCGAAGAACATTCCGAAGCCGACGTCGTGGGAAGACCTGACGAAACCGATCTACAAGGGCGCGATCGTGATGCCGAGCCCGGTGTCGTCGGGCACCGGCTATCTCGACGTCACGGCGTGGCTGCAGACCTTTGGCGACGACCGCGGCTGGAAATTCATGGACGCGCTCGACAAGAACGTCGCGCAGTACGTGCACTCGGGCTCGAAGCCGTGCACGCTCGCCGGCACCGGCGAGTTCCCGATCGGCATCTCGTTCGAATTCCGCGGCCACGAACTGCAGGCGCAGGGCGCACCGATCGACCTGGTGTTCCCGAAGGAAGGCCTCGGCTGGGACATGGAAGGCACGGCGATCATGAAGACGACCAAACAGCCGGACGCCGCGAAGAAGCTTGCCGACTTCATGGCGAGCAAGGAAGCGAACGAGATCACCGCGCGCTGGTGGGCGATCGTCGCGTACCCGGGTGTCGCGCGCAAGCTCTCCGGCATCCCCGACAACTATTCGGACCTGCTCGTGAAGAACGACTTCGTGTGGTCCGCGAAGAACCGCCTGTCGATTCTCGACACCTGGCAGAAGCGCTACGGGGCGAAGGCGCAGCAATGACCCGGCAGTAACGCCGCACCCGGCAGCGGGGCCGCGTCGCGCGCCGCCCCGCATCCCTTCCCATCGTCGTATCCGGGCCGCCGGCGGGCCGCCCGCAGCGTGGAGGCGTGCATGGCACCCTATCTGAGCGTAGAACGCATCGAAAAGCGGTACAACGACACACAGGTCCTCACCGACATCAACCTGAGCGTGATGAAGGGCGAGATGATCTGCTTCCTGGGGCCGTCCGGCTGCGGGAAAACCACGCTGCTGCGGATCATCGCGGGGCTCGAGGCGCAAAACGCCGGCCGCATCATGCAGGACGGCCGCGACATCTCGCGGCTGCCGCCGCAACTGCGCGACTACGGGATCGTGTTCCAGTCGTACGCGCTGTTTCCGAACCTCACCGTCTACGACAACGTCGCGTACGGGCTCGTGAACCGCAAGATGAAGCGCGAGGTGATCCACGAGCGCGTGCACACGCTGCTCGCGCTCGTCGGCCTGCCCGACAGCCATCGCAAGCATCCGGGTCAGTTGTCCGGGGGCCAGCAGCAGCGCATCGCACTCGCGCGCGCCCTGGCGACGTCGCCCGGCCTGTTGCTGCTCGACGAACCGCTGTCGGCGCTCGACGCACGCGTGCGCGTGCGGCTGCGCCAGGAGATCCGCGCGCTGCAGCAGCGGCTCGGTGTGACGACGATCATGGTCACGCACGACCAGGAAGAAGCGCTGTCGATGGCCGACCGCATCGTCGTGATGAACCACGGCGTGATCGAGCAGATCGGCACGCCGCTCGAAATCTATCGGCAGCCCGCGTCGCCATTCGTCGCGGACTTCATCGGCCGCGTCAACACGATTCCCGCTGAAGTCGCGCAGGACGGCACGCTGCGCGCCGGCGGCGTCGGCTTCGACTGCCGGCATGGCGTCACCCGGCCAGCGCAGGGCACGGCCGTGTCGGTCTACGTGCGCCCCGAGGATCTGCGCATCCGCATTCCGGGCGAGACGGCCGACAACGTGCTGGCCGGCCGCGTCGAGAAGCTCGAATTCCTCGGCGCATTCTGCCGTGTGAGCTTCCGGATCGACGGGCTCGACGGCCAGGAGATCGTCGCCGACCTGTCGTATCACGACGTCGATCGCACCGGCGTGCAGGCCGGCGCGCGGGTCGACCTCGCGCTCGATCGAGAGCATGTGCGCGTGTTTCCGAGTGCGAAGGAGCGACTGCAATGAGCGCCGTCCTCACCGAACGCCGCCGCAGCGCGGCCGCCCCCGCCGACGTGCGGCAGATCACGCACTGGCACGACCGCGTCGCGCAGCTCGCGCTCGTCGCGATGGCCGCGCTGATGTCGCTGTTCCTGCTGCTGCCGCTCGCGCTCGTCGTGCAGAAATGCTTCGTCGATGCGAACGGGCACTTCGTCGGCGCGCACAACTTCGTCGAGTATCTCGAGGACAGCGGCGTGCTGCGCTCGATGCTGCATTCGCTGACAGTCGGCGCACTCGTCACGGCAATCGTCGTGCCGATGGCGTTCACGTTCGCGTATGCGCTGACGCGCTCGTGCATGCCGCTGAAGCATGCCGCGCGCACCATCGCGCTGCTGCCGCTGCTCGCGCCGACGCTGCTGTCCGCCGTGTCGTTCATCTACTGGTTCGGCAACGCGGGGCTGCTCAAACCGCTGCTGCACGGCCATTCGATCTACGGGCTGCCGGGCATCGTCGCAAGCATGGTGTACGCGTCGTTCCCGCACGTGCTGATGATCCTCGTCACCGCGCTGTCGCTTGCGGACGGTCGGCTCTACGAGGCCGCCGACGCGATGGGCACGAGCCGCACGCGCAAGTTCTTCACGATCACGCTGCCCGGCGCGAAGTACGGGCTGATCAGCGCGACGATGGTCGCGTTCACGATGTGCATCAACGACTTCGGCGTGCCGGTGGTGATCGGCGGTTCGTACAACGTGCTGTCGACCGACATCTACAAGCTGATCATCGGGCTGCAGGACTTCAACCGCAGCGCGGTCGTGAGCCTGATGCTGCTGTGCCCGGCGCTCGTCGCGTTCGGCGTGGACTACTTCATCCGCCGCCGCCAGCAGTCGCAGCTCGGCGCGCGCTCGACGCCGTACCAGCCGAAGCCGTCGCGCGGCTTCGACGCCGCGATGCTCGCGTACTGCGCGCTGGTGTGCGCGTTCTTCATCGCGGTGGTCGGCATCTCGGTGTTCGCGTCGTTCGTGAAGTTCTGGCCGTACCAGATGAGCCTCGGGCTGCAGCACTACAAGATGGGGTTGATCGGTGCCGGCATCTTCGACGCGTACAAGAACAGCCTGCGGATGGCGGCAACCGTCGCGCTCGGCGGCACGATCGTCGTGTTCGGCGGCGCCTACCTGATCGAGAAGACGCGCGGCGCGCGCTGGCTGCGCGGCTTCATCAGCCTGTGCGCGATCCTGCCGATGGGCGTGCCCGGCCTCGTGCTCGGCATCAGCTACATCTTCCTGTTCAACGCGCCCGGCAATCCGCTGAACGGGCTGTACGGGACGCTGTGGCTGCTCGCGATCGTCACGGTCGTCCACTACTACGCGTCGAGCCACCTGACCGCCGTCACCGCGCTGCGGCAGATCGACAGCGAGTTCGAGGCCGTGTCGGCGTCGCTGAAGGTGCCGTTCTACAAAACCTTCGTGCGCGTGACCGTGCCCGTATGCCTGCCCGCGATCCTGCTGATCGCGCGCTACCTGTTCGTCAACGGGATGACGACCGTCTCCGCCGTCGCGTTCCTCTATTCGCCGGACACGCAACCCGCATCCGTCGCAATCCTGAACCTCGACGACGCGGGCCAGATGGGACCGGCCGCCGCAATGGCGACGCTCGTGCTCGCGACCTCGTCGCTCGCGTGCGTGCTGTTCGCCTGCATCTCGCACCGTCTGTTGCGCCGCACGCAGGCCTGGCGCAATCCGCATCGCCGTTGATCCATTAGCCGCATTCACGTGACGTCCCGACTTCACCCAGGAGACACCATGACGCTCGCCACCCAGCCCATCCTGCTCACCCCCGGCCCCCTGACGACCTCGGACCGCACGCGCGACGCGATGCTGCGCGACTGGGGATCGTGGGACAGCGACTTCAATGCGATCACCGCACGGCTGCGCGATCGGCTGCTGCAGATCGTGCACGGCGAAGGCACGCACGAATGCGTGCCGCTGCAAGGCAGCGGCACATTCTCGGTCGAGGCGGCCATCGGCACGCTCGTGGCACACGACGGCCACGTGCTGGTGCCGAACAACGGCGCGTACTGCCAGCGCCTCGCGAAGATCTGCCGCGTGCTCGGCCGCCAGCTAACGACGATCGACTACAGCGAGGACCGCCGCGTCGATCCGGCCGACGTCGAGCGCGCGCTCGCCGCCGATCCGACCATCACGCACGTCGCGCTCGTGCACTGCGAAACCGGCGCCGGCGTACTGAACCCGCTGCACGACGTCGCGCAGGTCGTCGCGAAGCACGGCCGCGGGCTGATCGTCGATGCAATGAGCTCGTTCGGCGCGATCGACATCGACGCGCGCACGACACCGTTCGACGCGGTGATCGCCGCGTCCGGCAAATGCCTCGAAGGCGTGCCGGGGCTCGGCTTCGTGATCGCGAAGCGCAGCACGCTCGAACGTTGCGAAGGCAACAGCCATTCGCTCGCGATGGACCTGTACGACCAGTGGGTGTACATGCAGCGCACGACGCAATGGCGCTTCACGCCGCCGACGCACGTGGTCGCGGCGCTCGACGCCGCCGTTGAGCAATACGTCGACGAAGGCGGCCTCGCCGCGCGCGGGGGCCGCTATCAGCGCAACTACCGCGCGCTGATCGACGGGATGCTCGCACTCGGTTTCCGGCCCTTCCTCGATCCGGCGATCCAGGCACCGATCATCGTCACGTTCCATGCGCCGGACGATCCGAATTACGACTTCAAGCGCTTTTATCAGGAGGTCAAAAAGCGTGGGTACATTCTGTATCCGGGCAAGCTGACCGAAGTCGACACGTTCCGCGTCGGCTGCATCGGCCACTTCGGCGAAGCCGGCATTCCGGGCGCCGTCGCCGCGATCGCCGACACGCTGAAGGCGATGGGCGTGCGCCGCGTATCCGCCGAAGCAGCCGCCTGAACGCGCTGTACCGGGCCGCACGGCGGCGCACGGCTTCCCGCCGCGCGTCGCCATGCGGCGGTTTCGCTTTCGTTTTTCTCCCCCGTGCGCGGCACGGCAGACCGACTTCTACTGGCACGACACCCGATGCGACCCTTCTGGATCGAACAAGCACTGTTCAATGACGGCGATCTCGCACCCGCCCTGCAGGACGCGACGCAAGCCGACGTCTGTATCGTCGGCGGCGGCTTCACGGGACTCTGGACCGCGATCCAGGCAAAGCAGCAGAACCCTGCGCTCGACATCGCGATACTCGAGGCCGACCTGTGCGGCGCCGGCGCGAGCGGGCGCAACGGCGGGTGCCTGCTCACGTGGTCCGCGAAATTCCTGACGCTGCGGCGGCTGTTCGGCGAAGCGGAGGCGATCCGGCTCGTGAAGGCGTCGGAAGCGGCCGTCCAGCACATCGCCGACTTCTGCCGTGCGCACGGCATCGATGCCGAGCTGCGGCTCGACGGCACGCTGTACACCGCCACATCCCGCGCGCAGGTCGGCACGCTCGCGCCGGTCCTCGACGCGCTCGCCGCGTGCGGGATCCACAGCTACGAGCCGCTGCCGGCAGCCGAAGTCGCGCGCCGCTCGGGTTCCGCGCGCAATCTCGACGGCGTGTACTCGCCGATCGCCGCGACCGTGCATCCGGGCAAGCTGGTGCGCGGGCTGCGCCGCGTCGCGCTCGCGATGGGGATCCGGATCTACGAGCGCACGCCGCTCGTCGACTTCACGGCGGGGCAACCGGCCGTCGTGCGCACGCCGTCCGGCAGCGTGCGCGCGGGCAAGCTGGTATTCGCGATCAATGCGTGGATGGCGAGCCGCTTCCCGCAGTTCGAGCGCACGATCGCGGTGGTGTCGAGCGACATGGTCATCACCGAGAAATGCCCGGCGCTGCTCGAGCAGACCGGGCTCGTGGACGGCGTGTCGGTGCTCGATTCGCGGATCTTCGTGTACTACTACCGCACGACCGCCGACGGCCGGCTGATGCTCGGCAAGGGCGGCAACACGTTCTCGTGGCGCAGCCGCATCGCGCCGGTGTTCGACCGGCGCTCGCCGTACGAGGCGCAGCTCACGCGGAGCCTGCGCGAATTCTTCCCGTCGCTCGCGGGCGTGCCGGTCACCGCGAGCTGGAACGGCCCGTCGGACCGCTCGGTGACGGGCTTCCCGTTCTTCGGCCGCCTCGACGACGCGCCGAATGTGTTCTACGGCTTCGGCTATTCGGGCAACGGCGTCGGGCCGACCTACATGGGCGGGCAGATTCTGTCGTCGCTGGTGCTCGGCCTCGACAACGCGTGGACGCGCAGCCCGATCGTGCGCGGCCCGCTCGGGGCTTTCCCGCCGGAGCCGATTCGTTATGTCGGCGCGCACATCGTGCGCAACGCGATCCGCCGCAAGGAACGCGCGGAGGACGAGAGCCGGCAGCCGGCGATGGTCGACACGTGGCTCGCGAAGTTTGCGAGTGCGGCAGGGAAGGCAGACAAGGCGTGATCACTAGTGCGCCGGCGACTCGCACGCCGAACATCATCAACTTCGAACCGACGGCCGTCAGGCGCCGCCAGACAAGCAGGGCCGTGCAAACCGGCGACTCAACAACGAAAATGATCCACGGCCGCCCCGCCCTTGCGTCGCCATGTGCAGGACAAGTCACGCAGCCGCTCACGCGCGAGCTTTCTCTCGCGCCGCCTTGCCCGTTGCGGGCAACCCCTGTTCGTGCGTGCGGCGCATCCGCGCGAGACCGTGCGCGACGTGCTCGCGCACGAGCGCAACCGCCTTCTCCTCGTCGCCGCCGGCGAGCGCCTGCACGATCTTGTCGTGCTCGGCCGCCGACACCGCGATCGCATCCTCCTCGGCTTCGATCGCGGCCTGGCGCAGCAGCCCAAGCTGGCGCACGAGCCGGCGGTAGGTATCGGTGAGATGCGTATTGCCGACACCGACCACCATCGCATCGTGGAACTGCACGTTCAGTTCGGTATAGCGCGTGACGTCGTGCGTCTTCGCCGCATCCTTCATCGACTGGATGATGCCCTTCAGCACCTTCAGCGTATCGGGCGAAATGCGCTTCGCGAGCGCACGCGCGACCGATTCGTCGAGCATCGCGCGAACTTCGTAGATCTCCTCGGCTTCGCGCAGCGGCACGATGCGCACCGTCACGCCGCGGTTCTTCTCGTTGCGCAGCAGCCCGGCCTGCTCGAGCGCGCGGAATGCCTCGCGCACGGGGCCGCGCGACACGTTCAGCCTGGTCGCGATATCGACTTCGTTGAGTTTCTCGCCAGGTGCATACTCGCCTGACACGATCGCGCGCTCGAGCATGTCCTGGACAATCATCGCAAGCGACTGGCTTTGCAGGAGTTCGATGGCGTTGAGCGCGTTCAGGGCAGTCATGGTCGGCAGGCAGCAAAGCTGCGAATGAAAACGAGGGCGCCATATCGGCGAATGATCCTTGTATACCCTCGCTCCGATACATTGTCAACAGTTTTCAGTTTCCAAAAACCAATCCCGCGTGCCGGAATGCGAACGGAACCGATCGGCACGCGTGGTAACGCGCTTCGGCGGACGGCCCCGCCGAAGCGCGCAGCACCTGCCTGCCGTCAGGCCGTCTGCTTGACCGGCCCCGGATCGCTCTGGCTCGGCCGGCCCGTCTCGACGTGGCCCGCGAAGCGGCGCATGACCTTGTCGTCGCCGCCGCGCAGCGTCGTCGCGGTGATCGTCAGATCGTACCAGCCGTGGCTCGACGACAGCTCGAAGTGATCCTCGATGCGCTCGCCCGGCGCCAGCGTGTAGCTGCGCGCATGCGCGTGGCTGTACGCGTTGTCGACCACCACGCTGCAGCTCGCGCGGCCGCTGTTGCGCAGTTGCAGGTACACGTGGCGGTTGCGCACGTCGTAGCCGATCTTCGCTTCCGGGTTCGCGTGGCGGGCGTCAGCAGCCAGCCGCGTATTGCCCTGGAATTCGCACAGATAGCCGTTCGGGCCGTACGCGGCGAGATGGTAGTCGCCGCCCGCGGCCGACGTGCTCCACGTATCGGCGAATCGGTCGTGCGACGACACCGCATAGCGGCGCGGCGGCGTCGCCGGATTGCGGCGGTCGTACACGTAGAACGCGGCGCCCGCATCGCCCGAGTTCGCGAAATCGAGCGACACGCTGTCGTCGCGGCCGTTCACGCGGGCATGCACGAACAGCTCGTACGGCAGCGCGCGTGCCGGACGCGTGCCCGCTTCCTGCGCCGGCATCGACTGCTGCGCGGGCACCTGGTACGCCTGGCCGGCCGTCGCGATGTGCTGCGGCACCGTGAAGCTCACCGTGCGCGTGTCGGGGCGCGCGGAGAAGTCGAACGCCGACGTGAGGTCGCCGCAGATCGACCGGCGCCATGCGCTGATGTTCGGCTCCTTCACGCCGAAGCGCGCTTCGAGGAAACGCAGCACCGACGTATGGTCGAACGTCTCCGAGCAGACCCAGCCGCCCTTCGTCCACGGCGAAATGATGATCAGCGGCACGCGCGGCCCGAGGCCGATCGGCTGGATGCCGCCCGGGTCCGCACCCGGCACGAGCGGGCTCATCTCGCCCGGGTACTTGTTCAGGTCGAGCTGTTCGTCGCCGAGGCTCGACAGCAGGTTCGACGACACGATGCCCTGGCCGCCCACGCCGCTCGTGACCGGAGGCACCGGCGGCACGACGTGGTCGAACAGCCCGTCGTTCTCGTCGTAGTTCAGGATGAACACCGTCTTCGCCCATACCTCGGGGTTCGACGTCAGCGCTTCGAGCACCATGTTGATATAGAACGCGCCGTCGGTCGGCGACGCCTGCGGGTGCTCGCTGTACTTGTACGGCGCGACGATCCACGACACCTGCGGCAGCCGGTTCGCCTGCACGTCCGCCTTCAGTTCGGCGAGCGTGTGATCCGACGCGCCCTTGTCGACGAGCGGGCCGCTCGCGCCTTCCTTGACCTGGAAGCGCTTGAAGAACATCAGCGAATTGTCGGTGTAGTTGTCGGTCGGGTCGCCCGGGATGCCGGTGCCGCCCTGGTACACCTTCCAGCTGATCTTCGCGTTCTCGAGGCGTTCCGCGTAGGTCGTCCACGTGTAGCCGTTCACGTCGTCGCGCTCGCCGATGCCCGGGCCGTTCGGCGGGTTGCCGTAGACGTTGCGCGGGTCGATCGTGCCGGTCCACAGGTAGATGCGGTTCGGCGCCGTGTCGGCGTGCGCGGAGCAGAAATACGAATCGCAGATCGTGAACGCGTCGGCGAGCGCGTAGTGGTACGTGAGGTCCTGGCGCTTCAGGTAGCCCATCGTCAGCACGTCCTGCTTCTGGTTCACCCACTGGTCCCACTGGCCGTTGTTCCAGGACAGGTGGCCGCTGCTCCAGCCGTGGTTGGTGCCAGGCTGGAATTCGGTCGTCTGCTTCGGGTCGAGGTAGAACGGCAGCACGTACGGCGCGGCCGGATCGAGCCCGCGCGAATGGTAGTTCTTCGTGAACACCGACGCCGGCGGCTGCTGCCACACCGGCGCGCCGCTCGGCAGCAGGTGCGGGCGCGGGTCGTTGAAGCCGCGCACGCCGCGCAGCCCGCCGAAGTAATGGTCGAACGAGCGGTTTTCCTGCATGAAGATCACGACGTGCTCGACGTCGCGGATCGTGCCGGTGCGATACGCGGCCGGCATGGCCAGCGCGTTGCGGATGGCCGGCGGGAAGCCGGCGTAGGCGGCCATCGCGCCGGCCGACTGGGCGGCGAGGCGCAGGAAATCGCGTCGATTGGTGGCGGACATGAAGAAGATCCTGTTTGTCGTAGGAGGGATGGCGCCGGTCGAGCAGGGCCGGCGGTCGGTGCGTTGCCGCTATTAGTCCGCACCGGCATGTCCCGGCCGTGACCGGTTCCAGCAGGTTTCTTGCGCTCACCCCCAGCTTTTTTGCGAAGCGGCGCACGACGCGCCTTTCATCCGGCCGACACATGCGCACGCTACGCTGACGCGCGATGAAGAGGGGAGAAGCCGAGTCGTGTTCGATCAGCTGAAGGCGTTCCATGCGACCGTCCGGCAGGGCAGCATCACGCGCGCCGCGCGCCACCTCGGCGTGAGCCAGCCGACGATCGCCGCGCAGATCCGGCAGGTCGAGCAGTTGTACGGCGTCGAGTTGTTCTACCGCAGCGGCCGCAAGCTCGAGGTCACCGAGACCGGCATCGAGCTGCTGCCGCTCGTCGAGAAGATGATCGCACTCGAAGCGCAGGCCGACATCATGCTGCGCAACATCGGCGGCCTGTTCGAAGGTCAGCTGCGGATCGGCGCGACCGGGCCGTACTACATCATGGATGCGGTCGGCCGTTTCTCGCATGCGCATCCGTCAATCGCGCTCACGTGCCGGATCGGCAATTCCGAGGAAATCCTGCAGGCGCTGCACGAATTCCGCATCGACCTCGCGGTGTCGTCGCAGCGCAATGACGCGGAAGGCCTCGAGCGCAAGGTGATCTCGACCGATCCGCTGGTGCTCGTCGTGCATCGCGACCATCCGCTCGCGCGCTTCGACGCGATCGACGCCGCTCAGCTCGCCGACGTGCGGCTGCTGATTCGCGAGGAAGGCTCGGTCACGCGCCGCTGCACGGAGACGATCCTCGCATCGGCCGGCGTCGCGGCCACCTCGGTCGCCGAGATCGGCAGCCGCGAAGCGATCCGCGAGGCCATCCTGCACGGCGTCGGCGGGAGCCTCTTTCCACGCGGCGAGGCCGAGCGTCATCCGGACCTGCGCGTCATCGAACTGCGCGGTGTCGAGACGACGATCGACGAATACGTGTACTACCTGAAGGCGCGCCGCCACAGCCCCGCGATCGATGCGTTCCTCGCGTGCATCCTGCCGGCCGGCAATGAAGCGGCCGATACGACGCGCAGGGCGCGCACGGCGCTGCGGGTGACCGCGCGCTGAATGCGCGTGCGGACACCGTCGCCCGCGCCACGCCGGCCGGCGCACATCACTTCGGCAGCGCCGGGATCATCCATGTCAGCACGTGCTGCTGCAGGAACACCAGCACGCCGAGCAGCAGCATGAGAATCACGCTGTGCCAGAAGGTACGCGCGAACACGACGCCCTCCTGCCCTTTCAGATCGGTCGTCGACACGCCCGTCGCGATGTTCTGCGGCGAGATCATCTTGCCCATCACGCCGCCGGACGAGTTGGTCGCGGCCATCAGCACCGGGTCGAAGCCGAGCTGCCGTGCGGCGACGACCTGCAGGTTGCCGAACAGCGCATTGCCCGACGTGTCGCTGCCGGACAGGAACACCGCGATCCAGCCGAGCGACGCCGACACGAGCGGGAACAGCGCGCCGGTCGACGCGACGCCGGTGCCGAGCGTGTAGCTGATCCCCGAGTAGTTCAGCAGGTACGCGAGGCCGACGATCATCATCACCGTGACGATCGCGATCCACGTTTGCCGCCACGTCTTGACCACGCATTCGAGGAACGCGCCGATGCCCGTGCGCGTCAGCACGGCCGTGATGATTGCCGCCACGAGGATCGCGGTGCCGGTGCCGAGCGGCTGGAAGTCCCAGATCGCCGCATACGGCTTGTGGTACAGCGACACGAACACCGTGTTGTGCAGGCCCGGCCACTTGATCTTCACGTCGCCGATCGCGGCGATGTTCGCGTGCACCCAGACGATCACGACCACCGAAACGACGATCCACGGCAGCCAGCCGCCGAAGCCCGCGCGCGCGGCGCCGGCCGTGGCGGGCACGCTGCGCGCGAGTGCGTATTGCGGATCGGGCTGCGGCTTCCACACCTGCAGGAAACCGATCGTGACGATCAGCGACGTGAGCGACGACAGCACGTCGGTGAGTTGATAGCCGAGGAAGTTCGACGTGACGAACTGCGCGATCGCGAAGCTGCCGCCGGACACGAGCAGCGCGGGCCACAGCTTCGCAATCGAGCGCAGGCCGCCGTACGCGCCGACCACGTAGAACGGCAGCAGCAGCGCGAAGAACGGCAGTTGCCGGCCGACCATCGCGGCAAGCGTGGTCGGCGGCAGCGACGTGACCGCGCCGAGCACGGTGATCGGCACGCCGAGCGCGCCGAACGCGACCGGCGCCGTGTTGAACAGCAGCGTGTAGGTGAGCGCTTCGAGCGCGGGGAAGCCGAGTGCGATCAGCAGCGCGCTGGTGATTGCGACCGGCGTGCCGAAGCCCGAGATCCCTTCGAGCAGGCAGCCGAACGAAAACGCGACGACGAGCAGCACGAGGCGCCGGTCGTCGGGCAGGTTGTCGAGCATCCACTGCCGGAACTGGTCGAAGCGGCCCGACTTCACCGCGATGTTGTAAAGCAGCAAGGCGTTGAAAACGATCCACATCACGGGCACGACCGCGAGCGCCATGCCGGCGCCGACCGCGTTGAACGCGAGGCCGGCCGGCATGCCCCACGCGCCGATCGCGACCGCGAGGCCGGCGACGAGTCCGGCCAGCGACGCCTGCCACGCCGGCCGGCGCAGCACGCCGAGTGCGATCAGCGCGACCGCGATCGGGATCACCGCAACGAGAAACGAAAGGAACAGCGAGTTGGCGACGGGCGTCAACGGCTGTGCGAACAGGATGCCGGGCGGCAGGGCGGCAGTAGGATTCATCGTGTCTCCGTTGTCGATCGGATGTCGGCGGGATGATGCGCGTCAGCGCCCGACCCCGTCCCGTATCAAACGTGCGTTCCACGGCGGTGAAGATCGTCCGACGCTTGCGCATGCAACCATGCGACAGCGCCGACCGACCGGTCGCTTAAAAGAGGTTAGGAGGCGCATCGCGCTTGCACAAGGGGGGACAAGCCCGATGCGCGGCGCCCGCGACAAGCCGCCGGCCGCACGATGAACGGCGAATGGCGGCTGGCTGACGAGCGCGCCAGTCAGCCGCCGTCGCAATGTTGCTCAGCCGGCAAAGGTGCCTGACGGCGAGCGGGATGTTTCGTTTGGCGTCCGAAGCCTAGACTGGCTGCATCGATTCCGCCCGCGCCGACGAATGCGCGGCTCCGGAACTTCACGGAGCAAACACGATGAAAACCATGAAACTTGCGGCCTGTGCGTTACTGCTGATCGGCTCGGCCGTGGCCGCCCAGGCACAGGCACAGGCCACATCGACGCTGACGCGTGCCGAAGTTCGTCAGGAACTCGTGGAATTGCAGGCCGCCGGCTATCGGACGAGTCTCGCCAGCAGTCCCGACTTTCCGCAAAACATGCAGGAAGTCATGCAGCGTGCCGCGCAGACGCGCGGCGACGCGGCCGGCTACGGCAGCGACGGCCGTGCAAATGTGGAATCGGGAAAGCCCGCACTGCCACAGGTGGTCGATCGCGACACTTACGCGCATCACTGAAGCGGGAGAAACCGTGGCGCGCGCGTGAACGCGCGGCGCCCCGGCCCGCAGTCGGCGTGCCCGCCGCGCGACGCGCAGCGGGCTGCCGCGGTCACACGCTGAAGCGGTTCAGCGTGTACGCACGATAAGCCGCGACGAACGCGTCGAACGATCCGGCCTCCTTCGCTTCCAGCTCGGCCTGCTCGGCGAGCGACTTCGCGGCAAGCGCCTGCTCGGTGCGCATCGTATCGGCCGACGGCGGGTTCGCACGGAAGTGCGCGGCATGCACTTCGCTGTGCGCGAGCGCAAAGTCGAGGAACGACTGCCCGTTCTCGCGCATCGTACGCAGCACGCGCGCCGACGGCGTGCGCTCCGGATCCGCAAGCTTCTCGCGCTGCGCGGCGATCGCGCGCACATGCTCGTCGCCGCCACGAATCTCGTCGAGCCGGCGCCCGATGGCCTCGATGTCGGCCATCAGGTCGTCCGCCCAGGCCTGCAGCGTGACCGGCTGGCCGTCGCGCGTCAGCGTGAGCCCCGGCTTGCGGCCATCCATCGTCACGCTGCTGAAGTTCGCATTCGCTTCCTTGTACGCATCGCAGTCGAGCACCGGGCTGTCGTCGAGCGCGCAGGCGAGCAGGAACGCGTCGATGAAGCGAGCAGTTTCGAGCGCGATGCCGGTTGGTTCGAACGGGTCGATGTCGAGGCAGCGCACTTCGATGTACTGCACGCCGCGCGACGCAAGCGCATGCAGCGGACGCTCGCCCGAATACGTGACGCGCTTCGGCCGGATCGTCGAGTAGAACTCGTTCTCGATCTGCAGCACGTTCGTGTTGATCTGGATCCACTCGCCGTCGCGGTGCGTGCCGATTGCCTCGTACGGCGGATACGCTTCGCTCACGGCCTTCGACAGCGCGTCGAGATAACCGGGCAGCGTGTTGTAGTCGACGTGCAGCGCGGCCTGCGCGGTCGTGTTCGAGTAACCGAGGTCGCTCATCCGCAGGCTCGTCGCATACGGCCGATACAGCGTATCGGCATCGAACGCGTCGAGCTTGTGCGGCTTGCCGCGCAGGAATTTCGCGTCGAGCGCCGGCGATGCGCCGAACAGGTACATCAGCAACCAGCTGCGGCGGCGGAAGTTGCGGATCTGCGCGAGATAGCGCTCCGACTGGTAATCGACGAGCGTGGCCGTCGACCCTTCTTCCGCATGCAGGCGCCGCCACACTTCCTCGTGCAGCGAGTAGTTGTAGTGAATCCCCGCGATGCACTGCATCGTGCGGCCATAGCGATACGCGAGGCCGCGGCGGTACACCGTCTTCAGGCGGCCGATGTTCGACGTGCCGTAATCGGCGATCGGAATTTCATCGTCGGCCGGCAACAAGCCCGGCATCGAATCGTTCCACAGCATCTCGTCGCCGAGCGACGCATACACGTAGCGGTGCAGATCGTCGAGACGCTCGAGCGTGATCGATGCGTCGGGTTCCGCCGGCGTGATCAGCTCGATCAGCGCTTCGGAATAGTCGGTGGTCAGTGACGGGTGCGTGAGTGCCGAACCGAGTGCGCGCGGATGTGGCGTAAACGCGATCATCCCGTCGCGCGTCACGCGCAGGCTTTCCTTTTCGATGCCGCGCAGGCCGTCGGGCAGATGCTGCCGCGTCGGGCCCGAGCTCAGCGCTTCGAGACGATTCAGCAGCAGTTCGGACTGGCGGTGAGTCATGGTGTTCGACATGGAGACGCAAGTGCGTGACGGCCGCGTGCAGAACGCCGCGCGCGGCCGGCTGGATTATTGGTCGCTTCGTTGGTAGCGGGCACTTTAACATCTCGCCGTAACACGCGCTTGAGGCGGCTCAGGGCAGGCCGCGCGCGGCGCAGCGGGCCGCCGGACGGGGCGATGGCAGCCATCGCGTCGTACGCGGCCGGCTTCGCGTCGATGCCGACGAGCGTGGCGATCGGTGCGAATTCGTCGGACGGAACACGGCGTGCACCTCTGCGGCGACAGGTGCAACCGGCGCTTCCGAACCCGTCAACCCATGCTCGCCGTACGCGAACCGCGCCGTGCATTCAACACAGCCCGCGCCGGATTCGCCGAATCGCGCTCAGCGGGCGCAACCATGAGGAGGCCGACCGATCCGCCCGGCGTTCGGCCCGCGCGGGCTGCATCGCGGCGTTGCCCGCTCCCCGGGTGACCAGCTACCACACACCCCTCACCCGCCCCGCGCGCCGCCGGCCCGGTCCGCCACGTCGTTCCACAGATGCAGCGCTGCCGCGTACGCGCGCCAGGGCCGCCAGCCTTCGGTGCGGCGCTTCTGACTTGCCAGCCGGTCGAGCGACGGATCGCGCGCGGTGATCGACTGCATCAGCACGAGATCGGACGCCGGCCAAGCGTCGGGGTCGCGCCATGCGCGCATCGCGATGTATTCGACGGTCCACGGACCGATGCCGGGCAGATCGAGCCACGCGCTGCGCAGCGTGCCGAGATCGGCATGCGCGGGTTCGAGCGGCACGTCGCCGGCCGCCACCGCGCGCGCCATGCCAGTCAGCGCCGCCGCCCGCTTGCCGGGCATCCCGATCTTCTCGAGATCGCACGCGGCAAGCGCGTCCGGCGTCGGAAAACGCCACGCGGGGCCGCCGTGCGAAGCGGCCATGCCGTCCTCATGCACGACGCGCTCGCCCGCCCGTTCGACGAGCCGGCCGACGATCGTCGTCGCCGCCTTCACGCTCACCTGCTGGCCGACGATCGCGCGCACCGCGAGTTCGAACCCCGACCAGGCGCCCGGCACGCGCAATCCCGGCGCGGCCTCGACGAGCGGCGCGAACCACGGATCGCGCGCGAGAGCGCCGCCGATCGCGGCAGGATCGGCGCCGAGGTCGAACATCGACGCGATACGGCGCGCGAATGTGTCGTCGACATGACGCGCGGCCGCCCCTTCGACCGTCGCGATCAGGCAATGCCTGCGCGGATGCTTGGTGACGGTGAGCCGGCCCGCGCCGCCGTTCAGATCGACGATGCGGCGATACATGCCGTCGACGACCTGCTCGACGCCCGGAATCGCACGTCCGCTGAAGAAGCGCAGCACGCGCGCCCAGTCGTACGGCGCCTTGAAACGCAGTTCCATCTGCGCGGACGGCGGCACATGGCCGCCGTCCGTGGTGGACGTGATCGCGGTTTTTTCAATGCTCAAACTGCGTTTCCCTCTGCAACGACATCGGTTTCATCGCCATGCACATGGCGCGCCTCGGATGCGAGCAGCGTCGCCTTGCGGCGCACGCCCCAGCGATATCCGGCGAGCGCGCCGCCCTTCTGCACGACACGGTGACACGGGATCGCGAGCGCGACCGGGTTCGACGCGCATGCCGACGCGACGGCCCGCACCGCGCGCGGCGAGCCAAGCGCCTCGGCGATCTCCGAATAGCTGCGCGTTTCGCCGTACGGGATATGCGTGAGCGCTTCCCACACGCGCTGCTGGAACGCGGTCGGCGCGATGTCGAGCGGCAGGTCGAACGCGTGTCGCGTGCCGTCCAGGTATGCCCGGATCTGCGCGACGAACGGCGCAAGTCTCGACGGCGCTTCAACCAGCTCGGCGCGCGCGAACGCGTCCTTCAGCTCGGCGACGAGCGCGCCCGACGCGTCGCCGAACGCGATCCGGCAAATGCCCCGTTCGGTCGCGGCGACAAGCACCGTGCCGAGCGGCGTCGCCGCGGTCGCATAGTCGATCCGCAGGCCGGCGCCCTGGCGGCGGAACGCGGACGGCGCCATCCCGAGCTCGCGCGGCACCGATGCATAGAGCCGCGACGGCGAATTGAAGCCCGCGTCGACGGCAGCCTGCGTGACGGGTTGTCCGCTTTGCAGCGCCTGCCGCAGCGCGGCGCCGCGCTGCGCGGCCTGGTACTGCCGCGGCGACACGCCGACCACGCGCTTGAAGAGCCGCTGCAGGTGGAACGGGCTCACGTGCACGGCGTCGCTCAGTTGTTGCAGCGTGAGCCGCTCGGCATGCGCGTCGAGCACCGCGCACGCGCGATTGACGATTTCCAGCTCGCGCGGCAGCCCTTCCGGCTGGCAGCGCTTGCACGGCCGGAACCCGGCTGCACGTGCGGCGGCCGGATCGGCAAAGAAGGACACGTGCTCGCGCCGCGGCAACCGCGACGCGCAGCTCGGGCGGCAGAACACGCCGGTCGTGCGCACGGCATAGAAGAACGCGCCGTCCGCATGCGGATCGCGGGCGGTCACGGCGCCCCAGCGGGCATCGTCGGTCGGATAGGCGGTTTTCATCTGAACCTCGCACGCTCTAGTGTAGATGGTACCTACTCTAGACATCGGCACATCCCGTCGCGCCCTGAATCTTGCTCTGTGATTCGCGTCGGCGAAAGCGGGACATAAACCGGGGGCATATCGAAATCGGTCGATCAGACGAAAAGCCGCGCCGCTGCTGCCCGGGCGCCGCCTTCGTCATCGTTCCGTCACCCTTTTGCTGCAGTGCGGCTGCGACAAATCGCCATCCTCACGATTTTTTACACTCGAAATATTGCAACGCACCATCGCCGTGTGTATAGTTGGAACTGTCTCCTCCATGTCTCCTCCTGATATGGATTAAGCCCGTTCCGCTCTGCGTGAACGGGCTTTTTTTCGTCCCTCGATCGTGGCTGTTCCGGCGCGCGTCGCCGGTGCGGTCTACACTCGGTGCACGCTGTCCGCGAAGGAGTGCCCGTTCATGAAACCGACCATCCGCGCAATCGATCACGTCGTGCTGCGCGTGACCGACATGGCCGCGATGACGCGCTTTTACTGCGATGCCGTCGGCTGCCACGTGGAGAAGGAACAGCCCGACCTCGGCCTCGTGCAGTTGCGCGCGGGCGACGCGCTGATCGACCTGCTGTCGGTCGGCGGTCCGATCGATCGCCCTGACAGCGGCCCGCCGGGCACGGGACGCAACCTCGATCACCTGTGCCTGCGCGTCGAGCCGTTCGATCCCGCCGCGCTGACCGAGCATTTCGCCGCCTGCGGCGCGCGGCCCGGCGCCCCCGCCGAACGCTACGGTGCGGGCGGCTACGGGCCGTCGATCTATCTGTTCGATCCGGAAGGCAACATGCTGGAATTCAAGGGGCCGCCCGCCGCGCTCGGCTGAGCGTGGGTGCTCACGCGTCCGCGCGCGCCTTCAGCACGGTCCATTCGACCGCAACGGGATCGTGGTCGGCGCTCGAGATCCATGCGGCGCCGTCCTGCACCGTGCACTGCAGGCGCATCGTGCGCTCGGCCAGCCGCCCGAGCGCAGTCGCGACGCCATCGGCCAGCGACAGCACCTGCACGTTGCGCAACCGTTCGACCTTGCTGCGCACGCCCTGCCACCAGATATCCGACGTCTTGCCGCCGTATGCGATCACCGTGACCTGTCCGGCTCGGCCGGCGGCCTTCGAGATGCGCCGCTCGTCGGGCTGGCCTGCCTCGATCCAGACGTCGATCGCGCCCGTCAGGTCCTTTTGCCACAGATCCGGTTCGTCGACGTCCGACAGCCCCTTGCAGAACTCGAGACGCTCGTGCGCGAACAGCGCGAACGCGACGATGCGCACCATCATCCGGTCGTCGGTTTCCGACGGATGACGCGCGACCGTCAGCGCGTGATCGGCGTAGTAATGCCGATCCATGTCGGCGATTTGCAGTTCGGCTTTGTAGATCGTGGATTTCAGCGCCATGCGGATACGGCCCGGGCGGGCATTCGGTTCGGTCGGGTCGTGATGATACCGAATGCGCGCCGCCCGGCGCGCGATGTGTGCGCCACAGCACGACGGCCCGGCATCGGCCGGGCCGCATTCAGGCCGCGCCACCGGCGTGCACGGCCGGTGCGCGATGGCGAGAGGTGCGCTGCGGGTTATTGCTTGACGAAGCGCGAATCGGTCCAGAGGCCTTGCTGGTCGCTGTTGTCGGCGCTCACGAACTGCACGTCGCCCTGATCGACCGACACCACGCGGAAACGCTGGCCTTCCGGCACCGACAGGCAACGGTAGTCGTCGAAGTACTGCTGCCTCGCCTGCGACTTGCCGTCACGCTCATGACTCAGTACGGAGTCCAGATTGTCTTTCGACAGACAGCCCCATGCATTCTTCGTCAGCTGGATTTCCTGCTTCGGCTTGACGACCGAATCTCCGTCTGCCTGGGCAATCGACACGAAGGAAAATGCGCCGACAAGGGCGAAAAGGACACCGGCTCGCTTCATCATATTTGTCTCCAGGCTTGCGGGCACCAGGCTGGGTTAGCTATGTGTTTAAAGGTGATCGTGAACCCGCGTTTTTCACTTTAGAAGACCGGCAAGCGATATCAAGCACATTTGTTGTGCGATCGCAATAGCGGCCGATTGTCGCACCCTGCGCACCGCCGGATTTTCGCGTGCCGCGCATGCGCGGCGACGCCTGGCGTGCGGCGCACAGGCCCGCGCCGTCGAGCGCAAAGCACTGGCCGACAAGGCTTTCAGCAAAGTTACAACACCCCGATTGAACGGTTTGGATAATTCATTTCAATAGCGGCGCGACTTTGATGCGTCGCACCTAAGGAAACACTGATCAATTCGGCTTGGCGGTCATCGCTGACGAGGCCAAGGGCGTTGTAGAAAGAAGCTCACGGAACGGACCCACGACGATGCAGCGGCAGATCGGTTTTGCGGAAGCGGAAAGTGCGGGCAAGAAGCGGGTGACCAAGCGTCAACGCTTTCTGGCCGAGATGGAGAAGGTCGTCCCTTGGTCGCGGCTGCTGTCGGTGATCGGGCCGTATTACCCGAAGGGCGAGCGTGGCCGGCCGCCGATTGGCCTGGAACGGATGCTGCGGATCTACTTGCTGCAGCAGTGGTACGGGTTGTCGGACGAAGGGCTTGAAGATGCGCTCTACGACAGCATCGCGATGCGCGCCTTCGCGGGCATCGACCTGGCGCGCGAGAACGTGCCGGACGCCACCACGCTGTTGAAATTCCGGCGCCTGCTGGTCGAGCACGCACTGACGCGAAAGCTGTTCGACGAGATCGGCATCGAGTTGTGCGAGCGCGGGCTGATGATGAAGGAAGGCACGCTGGTGGATGCGACGATCTTCGAGGCTGCGCCGTCCACGAAGAACGCCGGGAAGAGCCGTGACCCGGAGATGCATCAGACGAAGAAGGGCAACGACTGGTATTTCGGCATGAAGGCCCATGTCGGCGTCGACGCCGACTCGGGTCTGGTGCATAGCGTGGTCACCACGGCGGCCAACGAGCCGGACGTATCGCAGGCCCACGCCCTGCTGCACGGTCATGAGCAGGAAGCGTTTGGCGATGCGGGCTACACCGGCGTGGACAAGCGCGAGGAGATGAAGGGCAAGACGGTGAAGTGGCACGTGGCGCTCAAGCGCGGAAAGATCAGGGCGATGCAGGAAGGTCCGCTGAAGGACCTCGTGATCGCGGTCGAGCGAACCAAGGCGCAGATCCGCGCCCGGGTCGAGCATCCGTTTCATGTCGTGAAGAACCTGTTTCGTCATCGCAAGGTGCGCTACAAGGGTCTAGCCAGGAACACGGCACAGCTGTTCAGTCTGTTCGCGCTGGCGAACCTGGTGATCGCGAAAAATCAGCTGTTGTCGACTCATGGGAGCAATCCGTCATGTGTGTGAAAAACGCGGGAAGTGAGGCCCGAATACGAGCGAAACTCACCTCGCATGTCGTCAAATTCCTACGTCAATCTGAAAATTGCAACCTGCCTCGTCCGTTATGCGGACGACAGGCTCATTGATCAGCGTTTCCCTAAAGTCGTCCGATGCGACATGAATTTACCGCAATGCGAGGCAGTAATTACCTGATACAAGAAAAATGCCAGGTATAAGCGTTCTCGTATTTACCCGGATTTCCCCGCATGCGTCGCACCCGCGGCAGCGCGGCAGCGCGGTGAATTCCGTCATGTGTTTCTACCCGGATTTATTCAGTCCGTTTGTGCGCGCTCGAAATAATCGCGCTGGAAGATGCACATGCGATATGCGTTGTGATACGCGCCGTTTCCGAAAAATTCTTCCTTCAATTCCGCCTCGTGCTGGAATCCGCATTTCTCGTACACGTGGATCGCCGCGGCGTTCGACGTATCGACGATCAGGTAAAGCTTGCGCATGTTCAGCACCTTGAATGCGTACTCGATCGCGAGACGCGTCGCCTGGCCCGCATAGCCGCGCCCCTGGCATTGCGGCGCGATGATGATCTGGAACTCGCCGCGTCGGTGGATGTAGTCGAGCTCGATCAGCTCGACGAGGCCGACGAGTTCGTCCTGCGTATCGACCGCGACGAAGCGGCGCTCGCGCTGGTCGTGCACGTGGCGGTCATACAGTTGCGACAGCTCCGAGAAGGTTTCATACGGCTCCTCGAACCAGTAGCGCATGATTTTTGCGTCGTTGTTCAATTCGTGGACGAAGCGCAGATCCTGGCGCTCCAGCGGCCGCAATGCGAGCGTGTGGTTGTCGTTCTGGAGTTGCATGTTCGTGTCCTTTTTTGATGTCCGCGCGCGTGCGAAACGCGCCGGCGGCACTGCGCCGAACGCCGCGCGTTTCGCGTTGTAAGAAGTTGACCGCGGGCCGAGTTCAGAGCCTAGAATGGGGGCAACGGTTCCTGCCACCGCAAGGAGGCTATCGTGATCGAGCAAGTCATACTCGGCATTTTCCTCGTGCTGCCACTCGTGATCGTGGCTGCACTGTTCTCCGACGAGCTTTGGCAGGAGCATCGGCGCCAGCACCCGCGCGACGAAAACGCGCCGCACATCGACTGGAAGCATCCGTGGCGCCGCGCGCGGCGCGGGCACTGAGCCAATCGACATCCCCGTGCTGGCCGCCCCGAACGGTGCAACACCTTCCGCATCGAACCGATTCCCGCTCAACCAGCGAGACGACGACGTGAACGACAAACCCTTACCCCCGGCGCACGATATCCCTCACGAAGCGATCGATCTGCAGATCGCAGACGTGCTCTCGGCGGTCCGCTATCCGGCAAACAAGGATGCGATCGTCGACGCCGCGCGCGACGCCGGCGCGAGTAACGAAGTGCTGTCGATGCTCGACGGCCTGCCCGAGCAGGATTACGCGGACGTCGATGCCGTCACGCACTGGGTCGCCGGCAACTTCGGGCCTGGCCTCGGTATTTGAGCGCGCGCCAGTAACGCGATAGGATCGGGCCGCACCGGATCGCGCAGCGGCCGGCTGCATGCCGCCGCGCTGCTGTGCGCGCTCGCGCTGAACGTGACGCTGCCGCCCGCGTTCCGTCCGCCCGGCAGCGCGGCCGTGCTGCCCGTGAACGGGATCGCGCTCGTCGTCTGGATACTCAATGCGCTCGCGCTCGTTGCCGTGCTGGCTGCGGGCCGGTTGCGCACGACGCTCGACATGTGGCTCGCGATCGCGGTGCTCGCCTGCCTCACCGACACGACGCTGAACCTGCTGGGCGTTTGAGTGTGAGCGTCGGATGCGCGACCGTGTCGCAGGATGCGTTGTCGACGCCCGACGCATTGATCGAGGCCGCCGATGCCGCGTTGTATCGCGCGAAGGATGCGGGGCGAAACCGGGTCGCGGTGGCCTGAAAACGTCTGCGGATTGGCAATTTGTTACGGTCATTGTGACCGGAATAATCCGCCGTTACGGATTGCGGAACGGGGAAACGATCGCTTACAGCCGGTGTTGACGACGCTCGCTATGCTGGGTTATCTCGAATCCAAGCAGGTGAACGCGATGAAGAAAACCCTTTTGCTGATTGCCAGCGTCGCCGTGTTGCTGAGCGGTTGTATCGTGGTGCCTGACGGTGGCGGGTATTACGGCGGTGGCGGGTATTACCACCATCGTCATTGGGATTGATGCAGGCACGGATCCGGATGCGTCGATGAGCGTCTTCCGAGGCACGATCGACGATCCGGATCGCGACGCAATCAAGCCGCCTTGGTCACGCCCGCGTGCATCAGAAATACCTCTAGCGCAGCGAGCGTTTCGCAGTGGAAACGCTCGAGCCGCGCATCCTTTTTCGCGTCCTTGATCGGGTTGCCTCGCGCATCCCGTTCGTACGGCTCGCCCAGCAGTTCGGCCATGTCGAACTGATAGTAGGTGTGGTCGCCGTACGGCCGCTTGCCGTCGATATAGGACATCGGCCAGAAATCCCCTTCGCCCAACACATCGTCGATCGCTTGCACATCGACCGTCGTCCAGTTTGCGCCTCTGAGCAACTCATCAAATCTTGCCGCTCAATCGATGCGATTTCATGCACCCGGCCGACACAACCCGTAAAACGGAACAATTCCTAGTAGTTATAGATTCCTAATCATATTCGTCTGATTGATCCAAGTTTCTTACCTGGAATAGCGTCTCTAGGGAAACGCTGATCAATGAGCCTGTCGTCCGCATAACGGACGAGGCAGGTTGCAATTTTCAGATTGACGTAGGAATTTGACGACATGCGAGGTGAGTTTCGCTCGTATTCGGGCCTCACTTCCCGCGTTTTTCACACACATGACGGATTGCTCCCATGAGTCGACAACAGCTGATTTTTCGCGATCACCAGGTTCGCCAGCGCGAACAGACTGAACAGCTGTGCCGTGTTCCTGGCTAGACCCTTGTAGCGCACCTTGCGATGACGAAACAGGTTCTTCACGACATGAAACGGATGCTCGACCCGGGCGCGGATCTGCGCCTTGGTTCGCTCGACCGCGATCACGAGGTCCTTCAGCGGACCTTCCTGCATCGCCCTGATCTTTCCGCGCTTGAGCGCCACGTGCCACTTCACCGTCTTGCCCTTCATCTCCTCGCGCTTGTCCACGCCGGTGTAGCCCGCATCGCCAAACGCTTCCTGCTCATGACCGTGCAGCAGGGCGTGGGCCTGCGATACGTCCGGCTCGTTGGCCGCCGTGGTGACCACGCTATGCACCAGACCCGAGTCGGCGTCGACGCCGACATGGGCCTTCATGCCGAAATACCAGTCGTTGCCCTTCTTCGTCTGATGCATCTCCGGGTCACGGCTCTTCCCGGCGTTCTTCGTGGACGGCGCAGCCTCGAAGATCGTCGCATCCACCAGCGTGCCTTCCTTCATCATCAGCCCGCGCTCGCACAACTCGATGCCGATCTCGTCGAACAGCTTTCGCGTCAGTGCGTGCTCGACCAGCAGGCGCCGGAATTTCAACAGCGTGGTGGCGTCCGGCACGTTCTCGCGCGCCAGGTCGATGCCCGCGAAGGCGCGCATCGCGATGCTGTCGTAGAGCGCATCTTCAAGCCCTTCGTCCGACAACCCGTACCACTGCTGCAGCAAGTAGATCCGCAGCATCCGTTCCAGGCCAATCGGCGGCCGGCCACGCTCGCCCTTCGGGTAATACGGCCCGATCACCGACAGCAGCCGCGACCAAGGGACGACCTTCTCCATCTCGGCCAGAAAGCGTTGACGCTTGGTCACCCGCTTCTTGCCCGCACTTTCCGCTTCCGCAAAACCGATCTGCCGCTGCATCGTCGTGGGTCCGTTCCGTGAGCTTCTTTCTACAACGCCCTTGGCCTCGTCAGCGATGACCGCCAAGCCGAATTGATCAGTGTTTCCCTAGGCGAGCCATTCCACTTACCGAGACGGGAAAATCGGATGAAAAACGAACACAAAGCACCAACGCATCTTTTCGTGACCATTGGTTCACTCACGGAACGCGGAGGACGCGTCAGTACAGCGACCAGCGGCCTCGAGTTGGCCGGACTGCAAGTGGCCCGCGTGGGAGACGTAGTGACCTACGACGACGGCAGCGAAGCCGCAATTGTTGACGGGGCCGGGAGTACCCACAGCAACGGCAAACCATTTGCGTTGGTCGGCAGTCGCTTGAGCAACGGCGACCGCATTACCGAAACGCTGCGCACCTCATGGGGCATTCATGTGCCGCAGGGGCAGCGCGTTCCCGGACTGTTCGATCCTGCCTATGTGCCGCCGCCCCCACCGCGCACTTACCGACAGCGGTACGTGGTGCGACGACGGCACGCGGTGGCGTATTGTGCGAGCCGTCTGGCACATTGGAGGCAGGGCAGCACCTGGGTAAGGCGGCGACCGTAGGCGACGCAATCCACTATCCCGACGGTTCGACCGCGCACATTGTGAGTGGACTGGGTTTAACCGATCGTCCTGACTTCACGCTACTTGCCTTTGTCGGCAGCGAACTCGATAACGGCGACACGATCACTGATAGTCCCGAGCGAGAGGGGACTGCCTCCTCCGTTGTTTTTGAAATCGTCTTCAGTTCACTCCAGCCGCGCTGAGGTCGTCGCGATGATTCGCTACTTTCTCGCCAAAGGTGATCGCGCCAGGAATGCGGTGATTGTCGAAGGGCTCGACAGTGTGACGTGTTCGAACCCACCTCCGAGCGTCAGTATCGCCACGCTCGATATGAAAACCTACTGTACGGCGTGCGAGCGCGACGGATACATCGCACCGGTGGGGCCGCGCTGGCCGGGTACAGGCCCGAACGGCAAGCAGTGGGCATTGAGCGGGGATATCAATGTCTGCGGCTGCAATCCGTCGCCGGTCTTCTACGCCGAGCGCGGCATGCGAATGATCTTCACCGCCGCCGAGGTCGAGGCGTTGAACGGACAAAGGCCCGGCGCCGCCCACTTGTCGCCCGTGCCACCGGATGCCACGCACGATGAGCAATACATCTTGCTCGATCAAACGGGCCGCCGACTTGCAAACGTCTGCTATCGAATCGTCGCCGAGACGGGGCAAATCTTCACGGGGACCACAGACTCCGCTGGGCAAACCTCTCGAATCGCTACAGACGCAGCAGCATCGTTGAAAATCTATACAACCGGACATTGACGAAATGAACAACTTTTCGGACAAAAGCGAATACGATTTCGACGTTGGCGAAAACAAGGAATGGTTTCTTGTTCATTCTGGCGCTGTCACGAACACAAACCCAGGATCGATGGTCTACGTATCAATTGATACGACGCCGATTTGCCCGAACATGACTGATAGAGAATTCAGGATTATGGCGTCACGGCTGATAAAATGGGCCATCATTTTGGTTGAGCGCAGAGTCGCTGATTTAAATCTATACAACGAAAAAACAAAAGATAGGATGATGTATTGGTTCAACCGATGCGATAAAAATACACAACAATATCTTCTCGAAGGCTTTACACGCCACCTATCCGTTCTCAAAACGCTTTCACCACACAATCTCGTTCGATCCGACCCGAACCTGGATCGAATGCTCGGCTGCGTACCCAACACGAGCAATCTGGACCTTGAGGCCGCTCACGTGTGCGGCCCAAATACTGAACGCAGACTTATAAGTATCAGCATGAAATTTTGCGACGGCTTACATGATCAGAGCATGTTCAGAGATTCCCGTCTATCCACCCTCATTCACGAAGTAACACATTTCACGGATACCTTCGGAAGTGGCGACCCTCGATACGGGCTCGATCCCACTGCGGTTATGTGGGCACGAGAAAATCCAGACCTGGCACTGCGAAACGCGGATACACTCACCGGGTATGTGATCTATGGCGAAGAAAAATTTACAAAATAAATGAGCGCATTAAATATGATGACTCGGATCGCAACGGTAGCAGCCTCTATTGCAATCTCACTTTCCCTGCCCACGCTTGCGACGGCAGAATGCCGTGGCTCACAAAATCTACCATCGCAACAATTCTTCGTTTCTTTTTCACAAAATAGTTTTGAGATTTCAGAATCCGAACAAGTCAAATTGAATCAATGGATTTCAAAAATTAATTCAAGATATCCAATTCAAAATTGGATCGATGTGATTGGCAGCGCATCAAAAAATGAAGTCAACTACGACCTACTTGCACGGAAGCGAGCCACCGAGGTGGCAAAAATCGCCATAGGCAATGGTCTGATAAATGCACCATTTCAAATACAGACGGAGATTTATTCGGCGAGCAGCATAGCCGAAGCGACCTCAGATGCCCGTGAAGTTACCGTTCAAGTGAGCCCAGGGTGTCCCGACAACTGTTGTGATGGCATGTAATCTCGCTTGCCGCCAGTCACATTCTTGAATACCCAACCAGCGGATGGGTATTGATGTGCTCGTGCAAGCTGCGCCCCTGCCCACCTCGACGAGCACCTCGCGTCCGTAGACTTGCTCCGCAACCTTGCGACGACCGGTTATTTCCCGATACAAAACCTGCTGAAAATCACCCCCAGCAGATCATCGGAAGTGAACTCCCCCGTAATCGCATTGAGTTGCTCCTGCGCGAGCCGAAGCTCCTCGGCAAAGAGATCGAGCGACTGGGCCCTTTGCTCCGCATGATCGGCCGCCTGCGCTAGATGTTCCTGCGCGGCGCGCAGCGCAATGAGATGCCGCTCGCGCGCCAGATAGACACCTTCGGCCCCCGCCTGCCACCCCGCGATCCGCAGCAGTTCCACGCGCAGCATGTCGATCCCGTCGCCGCGCTTCGCCGACAGATGCACTTCCGTCAGATCGCCTTCGGCCGCCGGATGCTCGACGCACGCCGGCACTCCGGTGAGATCCGTCTTGTTCAGCACGCGCACCACCGGCACGCCGCCAGGGAACCGCGCGGCGATCGTCTCGTCGTCCGCCGTCATCCCCGTGCGCGAATCCAGCAGATGCAGCACGACATCCGCGCGCTCGATCTCGCTCCACGTGCGCGCGATCCCGATGCGCTCGACCTCGTCCTCCGTCTCGCGCAGCCCGGCCGTATCGATGATGTGCAGCGGAATCCCTTCGACCTGAATCGTCTGCGCGACCTTGTCGCGCGTCGTGCCCGCAATCGGCGTGACGATCGCCAGCTCCGCGCCGGCCAGCGCATTCAGCAACGACGACTTGCCGACGTTCGGCTGCCCCGCCAGCACCACCGACAGCCCCTCGCGCAGCAGCGCCCCCTGCCGCGCATCGCCGAGCACGTGCGCCAGTTGCTCGCGAATCTTCGCGAGCTTGCCGCGCGCATCGGCCGCTTCCAGGAAGTCGATTTCCTCTTCCGGAAAATCGAGCGTCGCCTCGACCAGCATCCGCAGCGTGATCACGTCCTCGACGAGCGCATGGATCTGCCGCGAGAACGCGCCATCAAGCGAGCGCCCGGCCGAGCGCGCCGCCGCTTCGGTGCTCGCCTCGATCAGGTCGGCGACTGCCTCGGCCTGCGCAAGGTCGAGTTTGTCGTTCAGGAACGCACGCCGCGTGAATTCGCCCGGCTCCGCGAGCCGCAGCCCGAAACCGCGCCCTGCATCGAGGCAGCGCTGCAGCAGCAGCTGCATCACGATCGGCCCGCCGTGCCCCTGCAGTTCCAGAACATGCTCGCCGGTGTACGAATGTGGCGCGGGGAAATACAGCGCGATCCCGCGGTCGAGCGGCGCGCCACGTTCATCGAGGAACGGCACGTAGCTCGCATGGCGCGGCGCAAGCCGCTGCCCGCACAGCGCGTCGATCAGCGGCAGCGCGGCCGCCTCGCCGCCGCGCCCGAACGACACGCGGACGACGCCGATGCCGCCCCGGCCGGCAGCGGTGGCAATGGCGACGATCGGATCGGAGTCGGTAGCAAGCATGGGAATCGGGTAATCAGAGGGTGAACGGTGCGCCCGCGCAACAGTTCGGGCACCGGAACGCCGGCATTGTAGCGTGCCGGCCCGCGCGCCACCGGGCGCCACGTCGGTTTCGGACTCGCCCGAATTTATCCCGCCGGAGCTAAGTCGAGTATCAATGGGGCGCCGTCACGCGCGGCCTGTTTCGGACGAGTATGCCCGATGTGGTGGCCCAACGCTGAGGCCCCCAATTGCACCGCCTGCTCCGGATCGGGTTGAGATTCGTCTGAATAGGATATCTTTATCCTATATGGTTGTCTGAGACGCGTCGGCGGAATTGCACAATCACCCCCATGCCGACACCCGAAGAAAAAGCAGCGTTCTCGGAACGCCTGAAATTCGCCTTGCGGCGCAGCCCCGACAAGGTCGCCGGTGCGACGGAGCTCGCGAACCGGTTCAATCTGCGCCATCGCGGTGCGCAGCCGGTGTCACCGCAAACCGCGCACAAATGGCTGACGGGCCGCACGATTCCGACACCCGACAAACTCGAAACGCTCGCCAACTGGTTGCGCGTCGAACTGCACTGGCTGCACTACGGCCCGTCGCCGAGCGTGAACGAGCATACGACGCCGCAACCGCTGCCGCGTGACGAGCGCTATCCGCCGACGCCCGAGACGATCGAACTCGCCTCGAAGATCGAGGCGCTACCACCGCATCAGCGTTACCTCGTTCAGGAACTGATCGAGCAGTTCTACGGCGGCGACCCCAAGCTTGAAGCGAAGAAGGCCTGACCGGGCACGATCGACGTACGCGCTCCCCACCAGAAACAAAAAAGCCGCATGGATCAAACCATGCGGCTTTTTTACGTGCATCGCTGGCGGCTTGCCGCCAGCGTGTGCCACGAGCGTCAGGCCGGCTTCTTCTTGCCGCCGCCAAGCTTGCGCGTGATGTAGTACTGCTGTGCAATCGACAGCACGTTGTTCACGACGTAGTAAAGCACCAGACCTGCCGGGAAGAAGAAGAACATCGCCGAGAATGCGATCGGCATGAACTTCATCATCTTTGCCTGGACCGGGTCCGGCGGCGTCGGGTTCAGGCTCGTCTGCACGAACATCGAGACGGCCATCAGCACCGGCAGGATGAAGAACGGATCGCGCTGCGACAGGTCGTGAATCCACAGAATCCACGGCGCACCGCGCATTTCGACCGATGCGAGCAGCACCCAGTACAGCGAGATGAACACCGGGATCTGGATCACGACCGGCAGGCAACCGCCGAACGGATTGACCTTCTCGGTCTTGTACAGCTCCATCAGCGCCGCGTTCATCTTCTGCGGATCGCCCTTGAAGCGTTCGCGCAGCGCCTGCATCCGCGGCGTGATTTCCTTCATGCGCGCCATCGACTTGTAGCTTGCAGCCGACAGCGGGAAGAACACGGCCTTGATCAGGAGCGTGAGCAGCACGATCGCCCAACCCCAGTTGCCGACGAAGCCATGGATCTTCTCGAGCAGCCAGAACAGCGGCTTCGCGATGATCGTCACCCAGCCGTAGTCCTTCACGAGCTCCAGACCCGGCGCGATGCCTTCGAGCATGCGCTCTTCTTCCGGACCGGCGAACAGGCGCGCCTGCACGTCAGCCGACTGGCCCGGGGCGATCGTCGCGACCGGCTCCTTCACGCCGACGCGGTACAGCGCCGGATCGATCTTTTCGGCGTAGATGTCGCGCTTCACGCCCTGCTGCGGAATCCAGGCCGACGCGAAGTAGTGCTGCACCATCGCGACCCAGCCGTTGTCGGCGGAAGTCTCGTAGTCGGCCTTGTTCTTGTCGAGGTCGCTGAAGTTGATCTTCTGGAAGTGCTTCTGGTTCGTATAGACCGCCGGCCCGAGGAACGTGTGCGAGAACATCGGCGTTTCGACGGCCGTGTTGTCGCGCACCAGTTCCATGTAGACCGTCGGCGTAACAGGCGCCGTGCCGACGTTGTCGATCTTGGTGTCGACGCCGATCACGTAGCTGCCGCGCGTGAACGTGTAGGTCTTCACGACCTTCACGCCGCCCTTCACCGGCGATTCGAACGACAGCTTCAGCGCGTTCTGGTCGCCCGTCAGCGACGTCGGGCCCGCATTGACCTGCGTGTAGACATCGTTGTGGTTCGGGAAGTCGCCGCCGAGCAGGCCAGTGCGCGCGAGATACGTGTGGCCCGCCGTGTGGTCGAACAGCGTGATGTACAGGTCGGGCTGCTTGCCGTCGCCCTGCTTCTTTAGCGTCAGCTTCGCCAGCGTGCCGCCGCGCGTGTCAATTTCGCCGTCGTACACGTCGGTCGAGAACTTCACGAGCTGCGCCTGCGCGGCCGGTGCCGTCGTCGACGGTGCTGCGCCGGTTGCGGCGGCAGGCACTTCACCTGCGGTCGTCGTCGCGCCCGTGCCCGATGCACCGCCTGCCCCGGCCGCGGGGGCCGTCTGCGTAGCGCTCGGGAAGAACATCGACGGGCGTCCATGGGACCGCTGCCAGTTGTCGTACAGCATGACAGCTGACATGAAGAAGATCACCCATAGGACGGTGCGTTTGATATCCATGCGTTGTCTCAGAGTCGATGGGACCGCGCGTCGGCTTCGCCGCGAGCGCGAGTGTCGGAGTTGGGCGGCGGGACGAGGTCGACGCCGCCCGCGGAAAACGGATGGCATCGGCACACGCGCCTGACGGCGAGATACGTGCCGCGCGCGGCGCCATGATACTGGATTGCCTCGCGCGCGTAATCCGAACAGGAAGGATAAAAACGGCAACGGTTGCCGAGCATAGGGCTCACGGCAACCTTGTAGAAGCGCAGCAAGGCGATCAATACCGTTTCCATACCTTGGGCGGCGCCGTACGACGCCGCGTCAAAACCGGCCGGGCGGGCGCGAACGCCGCACCATGGACGGATGCGTCACTCGGACGCGGGCTTCGACGCCCGGCGCGCGATTTCCCGGGCCGCCCTGTCGAGCAGCTCGCGGATTTCGGCCGCGCACATCGCCGCGAGCGGGGCGGAAGCCGCGCTCGGCAGCGCTTTCTTGTCGAAGCGCGTGTGCTGCCGCAGCAGCAGGTCGTAACCGGCGAATTCGGCCCGGCGCAAGCGAAACGCGTCGCGCGCCAGCCGCTTCACGAGGTTACGCGTGACTGCACGCGGCGCATACTTCTTGCCGACGACGAGCCCCAGACGAGCAGGCTGACCGGTCGGCTTGCCGTAGATCACGAAGTGCGCGGAACGCCGCCAGGGGCGCAAACGAAAAACGGATGAAAATTCATCCGTTTTCAGAAGTCGCGCAGCTTTCGGGAAGGCGGCTTTCGTCTGCGACGGATTCGCACCCGACTCGACGGCACCTTCCGCAGGACTGCGGACGGCGGACACAGCGCGCAACCTGCCTTAGATGGCCAGGCGCTTGCGGCCCTTCGCGCGGCGAGCGTTGATGACCTTGCGGCCACCTGCCGTCTTCATGCGGACACGGAAGCCATGGGTGCGCTTGCGGCGCGTCACGGACGGTTGGTAAGTACGTTTCATGATGTTCTCACTTGTTCGAGAATGTCGAAATTCAGGGGACCGCGTGCCCTTAACCGGAGGCATTCGGGCGAACGCAATCGCCGGGAATACAGGATTGGTTTTCGCGGAACCCGCTATTTAAACCGTTTTTCTCTTGGCGGTCAATACTTTAGGAGTCGTCCGCCTGTGCCGGCCCCCGCCGATCCGGCCCCGCGCCCCACAGCCACAGCCTGTGGATAAGTCCCGCTGTGGCCGCGTTTGGCGTTAGAATCTCGCCTTATCTCCAAGAATCCCGCACGCCGCTTCGGCGCCCGCCTGCCTCTCCACGACTGTGACGCAGGCGTCCGAGGCACGCTCGCACGACCGCTTCGGGCCTTGTTGCGCAACCGCCACAAGGGCGCCGGCGAGCCGCGCTGTGCACGCAAAAAACGACAGTTACTTGATGAACGATTTCTGGCAACACTGTTCCGCACTGCTGGAGCGCGAGCTAACGCCCCAGCAGTACGTGACGTGGATCAAACCCTTGGCCCCGGTGGCCTTCGATGCGTCGGCGAACACGCTGTCCATCGCCGCGCCGAACCGCTTCAAGCTGGACTGGGTCAAGAGCCAGTTTTCGGGCCGCATCTCCGATCTGGCCCGGGATTTCTGGAATGCGCCGATCGAAGTCCAGTTCGTCCTCGATCCGAAGGCCGGCATGCGCAGCGCCGCTGCAGGCGCCGCGCCGGCTGCCCCGCGTGCGCCGCTTGCACCGAGCGGCCCCGCCGCCACCGTGGCCGCGATCGCCGCCAACCTGACCGCGAATGCCGCCGCCGCACCCAGCGCGCCGGCCGACGTGCCGATGACGCCGTCGGCGGCTGCAGCACACCGCCTGAACGTCGACGACGCCGACATCGACCTGCCGAGCCTGCCCGCGCACGAAGCGGCCGCCGGCCGCCGAACCTGGCGTCCGGGCCCCGGTGCCGCGCCCGCCAATGGCGGCGAAGCCGATTCGATGTACGAACGTTCGAAGCTGAACCCCGTGCTCACGTTCGACAACTTCGTGACCGGCAAGGCCAACCAGCTCGCGCGCGCCGCCGCGATCCAGGTTGCGGACAACCCCGGCATTTCGTACAACCCGCTGTTCCTGTACGGCGGCGTCGGCCTCGGCAAGACCCACCTGATCCACGCGATCGGCAACCAGTTGCTGCTCGACAAGGCCGGCGCGCGGATCCGCTACATCCACGCCGAGCAATACGTGTCCGACGTGGTGAAGGCGTACCAGCGCAAGGCGTTCGACGACTTCAAGCGCTACTACCACTCGCTCGACCTGCTGCTGATCGACGATATTCAGTTCTTCTCCGGCAAGTCGCGCACGCAAGAGGAATTCTTCTACGCGTTCGAGGCGCTCGTCGCGAACAAGGCGCAGGTAATCATCACCAGCGATACCTATCCGAAGGAGATTTCGGGCATCGACGATCGCCTGATCTCGCGTTTCGACTCGGGCCTCACCGTCGCGATCGAGCCGCCCGAGCTCGAGATGCGCGTCGCGATCCTGATGCGCAAGGCGCAGTCGGAATACGTGAACCTGTCGGAGGACGTCGCGTTCTTCGTCGCGAAGCACCTGCGCTCCAACGTGCGCGAGCTCGAAGGCGCGCTGCGCAAGATCCTCGCGTATTCGAAGTTCCACGGCCGCGAGATCTCGATCGAGCTGACCAAGGAAGCGCTGAAGGACCTGCTGACCGTGCAGAACCGGCAGATTTCGGTCGAGAACATTCAGAAGACCGTCGCCGACTTCTACAACATCAAGGTCGCCGACATGTATTCGAAGAAGCGTCCCGCGAACATCGCGCGGCCGCGGCAGATTGCGATGTACCTGGCGAAGGAGCTCACGCAGAAGAGCCTGCCGGAAATCGGCGAGCTGTTCGGCGGGCGCGATCACACCACCGTGCTGCATGCCGTGCGCAAGATCGCCGACGAGCGCAGCAAGGATGCACAGCTCAACCACGAGCTGCACGTGCTGGAACAGACGCTGAAGGGCTGAGCGCGCGGGTACGCTTGATAATTCGGCCTCCGCCCCAATTTAAGGGGGGCGGTTCGGTTTTGAGGCACAATACTGGTTTGACCGCCCCGGTGGTGGCGGGCCAAGAGCCCGGCCGGCGGGGCGCTGCGAGGCTGCTGCGCTGCAGGCCGTTACTCAACGAAGGAACTCTATGCAACTGGTCAAGACCGAACGAGACACACTCCTCAGGCCGCTGCAAACGGTCAGCGGCATCGTCGAACGCCGCCATACGTTGCCGATCCTTGCCAACCTGCTGATCACCAAGAACGGCCCGGACGTTTCGTTCCTGTCGACCGACCTGGAGCTGCAGATCACCACGCGCGCCGATTTCGGCGTGGGCGGCGACCAGGTGGCCACCACCGTCGCGGCCCGCAAGCTGCTCGACATCCTGCGCGCGATGCCCGACGGCCAGGTCACGCTGTCGCTCGCCGACAAGCGCCTCACCGTTCAGTCCGGCAAGAGCCGCTTCGCACTGCAAACGCTCGCGGCCGACGAGTTCCCGACCGTCGCGCAGGCCAAGGATTTCGGCGCCACCCTGACCGTCCCGCAGAAGTCGTTCCGCCAGCTGCTCGGCATGGTGCACTTCGCGATGGCGCAGCAAGACATCCGCTACTACCTGAACGGCATGCTGCTCGTCGTCGACGGCGACCAGCTGATGGCCGTGGCCACCGACGGCCACCGCCTCGCGTTCTCGTCGATGAAGCTCGAAGGCGGCACGTTCGGTCGCCAGGAAGTGATCGTCCCGCGCAAGACGATTCTCGAGCTGCAGCGCCTGCTCGAGGACATCGATGACACCGTCACCATCGACATCGCGCAAACCCAGGCCAAGTTCACGTTCGGCCAGGTCGAGCTCGTGTCGAAACTCGTCGAGGGCAAGTTCCCCGACTTCCAGCGCGTGATCCCGAAGGCGCACAAGAACACGTTCGAGATCGGCCGTGAAGAACTGCAGCGTTCGCTGCAACGCGCGGCGATTCTGACCTCGGACAAGTTCAAGGGCGTGCGCTGCATCATCGCGCCGGGCCAGTTGAAGATCATGTCGACCAACGCCGATCAGGAAGAGGCGCAGGAAGAACTCGAAATCGCGTACCAGGGCGATACCGTCGACATCGGCTTCAACGTCACGTATCTGCTCGACGTGCTCGCGAACCTGAAGGTCGACACCGTGCAGGTGAGTCTCGGCGACGCCAGCTCGAGCGCGCTGATTACCGTGCCCGAGAACGACGAGTTCAAGTATGTCGTGATGCCGATGCGCATCTGACGCGCTCGACATCGCGACACACACCAGGGGGCGTCAAGCCCCTTTGGCGTTTTTATGGTGAACCGACAACCCGTCCCTTTGGTGCCCTGACGGCACCTCGAACGGGCCAGGAAACTGGAGCGGCCCGGCGATTTCTCTCGCTGAAACGCACCGCGCCGCCACGAGAGTGGCCTCGCAGAACCGGAAGATATCCATGAGTGAACAGCACAATTCGCAACCCGATAACAGCAGCTACGGCGCCTCGTCGATCCAGATCCTCGAAGGTCTGGAAGCGGTGCGCAAGCGCCCCGGGATGTACATCGGCGACACGTCGGACGGCACCGGTCTGCACCACCTCGTGTTCGAGGTGCTCGACAACTCGATCGACGAAGCGCTGGCCGGGTACTGCAACGACATCCAGGTGACGATTCACGTCGACAACTCGATTACCGTGACCGACAACGGCCGCGGCATTCCGACCGACGTGAAGATGAACGACAAGCACGAGCCGAAGCGCAGCGCCGCCGAGATCGTGATGACCGAGCTGCACGCCGGCGGCAAGTTCGACCAGAACAGCTACAAGGTGTCCGGCGGCCTGCACGGCGTGGGCGTGTCGTGCGTGAACGCGCTGTCGAGCTGGCTGCGCCTCACCGTGCGCCGCAACGGCAAGAAGCATTTCATGGAGTTCCATCGCGGCATCGCGCAGGACCGCGTGCTCGAGAAGGTGGACGGCGTAGAAGTGTCGCCGATGCTGGTGACCGGCGATACCGAGAACCGCGGCACCGAAGTGCACTTCATGGCCGATCCGACCATTTTCGGCACGGTCGAGTATCACTACGACATCCTCGCGAAGCGGATGCGCGAGCTTTCGTTCCTGAACAACGGCGTGCGGATTCGTTTGACCGACCTGCGCAGCGGCAAGGAAGACGATTTCGCGTTCGCCGGCGGTGTGAAGGGCTTCGTCGAGTACATCAACAAGACGAAGACCAACCTGCATCCGACGGTTTTCCACGCCATCGGCGAGAAGGACGGTGTGGGCGTCGAAGTCGCGATGCAGTGGAACGACAGCTACAACGAAAACGTGCTGTGCTTCACGAACAACATTCCGCAGCGTGACGGCGGTACTCACCTGACCGGCCTGCGAGCCGCGATGACGCGCGTCATCAACAAGTACATCACCGATAACGAAATCGCGAAGAAGGCGAAGGTCGAGACGACCGGCGACGACATGCGCGAAGGGCTGTCGTGCGTGCTTTCCGTGAAGGTGCCGGAGCCGAAGTTCAGCTCGCAGACGAAGGACAAACTGGTTTCGTCCGAAGTGCGGGCGCCGGTTGAGGAAGTCGTCGCGAAGGCGCTCGAAGAATTCCTGCTGGAAACGCCGATCGACGCGAAGATCATCTGCGGGAAGATCGTTGAGGCTGCTCGGGCGCGCGATGCTGCCCGGAAGGCTCGTGAGATGACGCGCCGCAAGGGCGTGCTCGACGGCGTCGGCCTGCCAGGCAAGCTCGCGGACTGCCAGGAAAAAGACCCGGCGAAGTGCGAAATCTACATCGTCGAGGGCGACTCGGCAGGTGGGTCGGCGAAGCAAGGGCGCGACCGCAAGTTCCAGGCAATCCTGCCGCTGCGCGGCAAGGTGCTGAACGTCGAGAAGGCGCGCTACGACAAGCTGCTGTCGTCGGAGCAGATCGTGACGCTGGTCACGGCGCTCGGGTGCGGGATCGGCAAGGACGATTACAACCTCGACAAGCTGCGCTATCACCGCATCATCATCATGACCGACGCGGACGTCGACGGTGCGCACATCCGGACGCTGCTGCTCACGTTCCTCTATCGCCAAATGCCGGACATGATCGAGCGCGGGTATGTGTATATCGCGCAGCCGCCGCTTTACAAGATCAAGGCGGGCAAGGACGAGCGGTATCTGAAGGACGATGTGGAGCTGAACGCGCATATGCTGCGGTTGGCGCTGCAAGGGTCGGAGCTGGTGCCTGGGGAGAATGCGGCGGCGATTTCCGGCGACGCGCTCGGGGAACTGGCGCGGTCGTATCTGCTGTCGCAGAGCGTGATCGATCGGTTGAGCCGGCTGTATGACCCGGCGGCGCTCGAGGCGATCATGGACGGGGTGGCGATCGACCTCTCCACCGAGGCTTCGACGGAGGCTTCGGCGAAGGCGCTGCACGCTGCGTTGCATGACGAGGCTTTGAAGAACGAAGTACGCGTGGTGCCTTCGTATGACCCGGTTCGGGAGCAGCGGTCGCTCAATGTCGAACGCACCCATCACGGGAATGTGCGGGTTTCGGTCATCGATCAGGAGTTCCAGCACACGGCCGATTATCAGCAGCTCGTGGCTACGGCGAATACGTTCACGGGACTGATTGGGGAAGGGGCGGTTATCAAGCGTGGTGAGCGCAGTATGGCTGTTACCGACTTCAAGAGCGCGATGAAGTGGCTGCTCGCGGATGCCGAGCGGAACGTGTCGAAGCAGCGGTATAAGGGGCTGGGGGAGATGAACCCCGGGCAGCTGTGGGAAACGACGATGGATCCGGCGGTGCGGCGACTGCTGCGTGTGCAGATCGAGGACGCTATTGCGGCGGATGGGATCTTTACTACCCTCATGGGGGATGATGTAGAGCCGCGTAGGGCGTTTATTGAATCGAATGCGTTGCGGGCGGGGAATATTGACGTTTGAACCAGTATGTAGACGGACGCATAAACTGAGAAATTTATGGATTTCGCTTTTCAATAGCCGCTGATATTTGGTGGCATAGAGAGCTCTGTACAGAGACCGCCGGGTCTGTAAGTCGAGATACTTACAGACCCATTTTTCTATAGGGGTGATATTTATTGCGGGTGAGGCGGAGGTATCCGGAATTTAGTGTGTGAGGCGGGTTGAGATTCAGACTCCAATGTTGAATCGTTCCGGGTAAAGCAGCGCAAACTGGGTCATCGCGCTCTTCCAATCGTGCCGGGAACCGGTCCACTTGGCCACGACGTTGCGCAGCGCCAGCCAGATCAGTTTGAGCGCGGCCTCGTCCGACGGGAAGTGGCCGCGCGCCTTGATGATCTTCCGAAGCTGCATGTGCAGCGACTCGATCGCGTTGGTCGTGTATACAATTTTCCGGATGTCAGGTGCGAAGGCGTAGAACGGAATCACCTGATCCCAGGCCCGGCGCCAGAGGGCGGCAATCGGGGGGTATTTCGTACCCCACGGGCTCGCGTCGAACGCATCCAGCGCCACGGTGGCCGCTTCGGCCGACGGTGCCCGATAGACCTCCTTGAGCGCCGCTGCAACCGATTTCCTGTCTTTCCAGCTGGCGAAGTCCAGCGAGTTCCGGATCAGATGCACGATGCAGGTCTGGACCGTCGTTTCCGGGAACACCGTGTTGATCGCTTCCGGGAAGCCCTTCAAGCCATCGACCACGGCGATCAGGATGTCCTGCACGCCGCGCAGCTTCAGGTCGTTCACCACCCGCAGCCAGAACTTGGCCCCCTCGGTCTGCTCGATCCAAAGGCCCAGCACGTCACGCGTGCCGTCGCGGCGCACGCCCAGCGCCAGGTAGATCGCCTTGTTGCGCACAACGCCTTCGTCGCGGATCTTGACGCGCAAGGCGTCGAAGAACACGACCGGATACATCGGCTCGAGCGGCCGCTGCTGCCACTCACGCACTTCGTCGATCACCGCGTCAGTGACGGTGCTGATGAAGTCCGGCGACACTTCGATGCCGTACATCTCCTGCAGGAAGCCCTGAATCTCCCGCACGCTCATGCCGCGGGCGTACATCGCGATGATCTTGTCGTCGAAGCCGGTAAAGCGCCGTTCGCCCTTGGCGATCAGCACCGGATCGAAGGTGCCTTCGCGGTCGCGCGGAATCTCGACGTCGAGCAGGTCGTCATCGGTCGCGATGCGCTTGCGGCTGGTGCCGTTGCGATGGTTCGTGCTGCCGGCCGGCTTGGCTTCGCCCTTCTCGTAGCCGAGGTGGTGGGCCAACTCGCCGCCCAGTGCGCGCTCGAAGATCGCCTTCTTGAGCGCCGCGAGCTGCTCGTTGATCGTCGCCCGGTCCAGCGTTCCGGGCACCAGTTGCTTGATCAGTTCCGGGTCCAGGTTCAAGCCCTTGCCCGGTTCTATCGTCACTTCTTCCTTGCGTTTGCGTGGCATAAAAGTGGCTCCTTGGCCGTCAGTTTATGCATCACACACAAAAGACCGGATAGGCTCGGTGAGGCCGTTATTCGGCAAGCGCCTTCAACAATGCGTCCCGTCCGTCCTGATAAAACTCAACATCCAACTTGGTTGCCATCTCGTCCGACAGGTCAAACAATTGGCGCCGGCACGACACTGGTAAGAGCAACGACTTAGCACCTTTCTCCACGGCTATCTCCGCTAGGGTATCTTCTGACCTGCCCCCTTCAATCGGGCCAATGGGCTTCTAGCAAAGTCCCTTTAAACCAGCTCCTGGAAAGCGGCAGGAGCATCCGCGGTTGCCCGATGTTTCGCCGCAAACTCTGACGGCGCAAGGTAATTCAGTGCGCTGTGCGGCCTTTGCTCGTTGAAGTCCTGACGCCATGCCGCGATGACTGCCCGAGCGTGCGCGAGCGTCGTGAACCAGTGCTCGTTAAGGCATTCGTCGCGGAACTTGCCGTTGAACGATTCGATGTACGCATTCTGCGTTGGCTTGCCCGCCTGAATCAACTTCAGCGTGACGCCGTTCGCATACGCCCACTGGTCAAGCGCGCGGCTCGTAAATTCGGGTCCCTGGTCGGTTCGCACCGCCTTGGGATAGCCACGGAAGCGAGCTGCACGGTCCAATGCCCGAGCGACATACAAACCTGAGATGCCGTGGTCGACGACGATGTCGACAGCCTCTTTCGTGAAGTCGTCGACGACGGTCAGGCACTTCACGCGCCGGCCGTTGGAAAGCGCATCCATCACGAAATCGATTGACCACACCTCGTTGGGCGCGCCCGGCAATGCCAGTTGCTCGCGCTCAATCATGACGCCCTGGCGCTTGCGACGGCGCCGCACAGCCAGCCCTGCCTCACGGTACAGGCGATAGATGCGCTTGTGATTGGCGTGCGTGCCTTCGCGCTCCACCAGGGCGTGCAGTCGACGGTAGCCGAATCGACGACGTTCGTGCGCCAACTCCACCAGACGCGCCGCGAGCACCTCATTCTCGTGGTCCGGCTTCGCGTCGTAATGCAGCACGCTGCGAGAAAGCCCGACAAGCCGGCAGGCGCGGCGCTCGGAGATGTTGACCTTCTCCCGAATCGCCGACACTGCTTCGCGTTTGGCTTGCGGGCTCAGGGCTTTCCCTTGACGACGACCTTCAACGCTTCCATATCGAGCATTGCTTCGGCCAGCAGTTTCTTCAGCCGGGCATTCTCCACCTCGAGGTCCTTGAGCCGGCGGGCTTCCGAGACTTCCATGCCGCCGAACTTTGCGCGCCACGTGTAGAACGACGCGTCACTGAACCCGTGCTGCCTGCACAGTTCCTTGACCGGCATGCCGGCTTCAGCTTCCTTCAGAAACCCTATGATTTGCTGTTCCGTAAAGCGCTTCTTCATGTTCGTCTTCTTCTCCGAAAACGAACTTTACTAGACTCCGGCTGGCCCGGTTTGCAGGGGGCAGGTCACTTCGGTTCAACTTTGATTCCCGAAGGGTCATCATCACGCCCGACTACAACGCGCTGGACTGGCGAAAGCAGCCCTATGGTGCAGCTGCCCAAGAAGAGGAAAAGGATCAGGAATACGCTGCGCAGGCCCCTTTGCGCCGCTCTGTTGCCTGGTGATGGCTCAGCGTGAAGCACTTCTGCACGCGCCTTGATTCAAATGGTCCGCAGCGGCGCTGCGAGTAACTTCAACAATCGTCACAACAGACGAAAAGTTGCGCTCCGCTCTCTCGGCATTCGACGGTATCGCAAGCATCAGCGCATGCAGCACGACAAGCATCCATGCCGAGTACTCCACACGCATTCCGTCGCTCAAATGCAAAAACCCCCGCCTAGTCGGGCGGGGGTTTCTGGCTTAGGGAGCCTGACGATTACCTACTTTCACACGGGAATCCGCACTATCATCGGCGTAGAGTCGTTTCACGGTCCTGTTCGGGATGGGAAGGGGTGGGACCGACTCGCTATGGTCATCAGGCAAAGAGGGTTGTTCTGCTGGCGCGGCCAACAGAACCAATCTGGGAAGAAGCAGTAATTTAGGTTGTGTGTATCACACACGAGAATCCAACATGTCGCGCTGGATCGCAGCCGGTGCTTGCGCACGGCGCCGATCTACAAGGCAGACTTGTTATAGGATCAAGCCTTACGGGCAATTAGTATCAGTTAGCTGAACGCATTACTGCGCTTACACACCTGACCTATCAACGTCCTGGTCTCGAACGACCCTTCAAGGGGATCTAGTCCCCAGGGATATCTCATCTTAAGGCGAGTTTCCCGCTTAGATGCTTTCAGCGGTTATCTCTTCCGAACATAGCTACCCGGCGATGCCACTGGCGTGACAACCGGTACACCAGAGGTTCGTCCACTCCGGTCCTCTCGTACTAGGAGCAGCCCCCTTCAAATATCCAACGCCCACGGCAGATAGGGACCAAACTGTCTCACGACGTTTTAAACCCAGCTCACGTACCTCTTTAAATGGCGAACAGCCATACCCTTGGGACCGGCTACAGCCCCAGGATGAGATGAGCCGACATCGAGGTGCCAAACACCGCCGTCGATATGAACTCTTGGGCGGTATCAGCCTGTTATCCCCAGAGTACCTTTTATCCGTTGAGCGATGGCCCTTCCATACAGAACCACCGGATCACTATGACCTGCTTTCGCACCTGCTCGACTTGTCGGTCTCGCAGTTAAGCACGCTTATGCCATTGCACTATCAGCACGATTTCCGACCGTACCTAGCGTACCTTCGTACTCCTCCGTTACGCTTTGGGAGGAGACCGCCCCAGTCAAACTGCCTACCATGCACTGTCCCCGACCCGGATCACGGGCCAAGGTTAGAACCTCAAACAAACCAGGGTGGTATTTCAAGGACGGCTCCACCGAAACTAGCGTTCCGGTTTCATAGCCTCCCACCTATCCTACACAGATCGGTTCAAAGTCCAATGCAAAGCTACAGTAAAGGTTCATGGGGTCTTTCCGTCTAGCCGCGGGTAGATTGCATCATCACAAACACTTCAACTTCGCTGAGTCTCGGGAGGAGACAGTGTGGCCATCGTTACGCCATTCGTGCAGGTCGGAACTTACCCGACAAGGAATTTCGCTACCTTAGGACCGTTATAGTTACGGCCGCCGTTTACCGGGACTTCAATCAAGAGCTTGCACCCCATCATTTAATCTTCCGGCACCGGGCAGGCGTCACACCCTATACGTCCACTTTCGTGTTTGCAGAGTGCTGTGTTTTTATTAAACAGTCGCAGCCACCAGTTTATTGCAACCCCTTCACCCTTTGCGCGCAGGCGCATCAAGCTACAAGGGCGTACCTTATCCCGAAGTTACGGTACCAATTTGCCGAGTTCCTTCTCCCGAGTTCTCTCAAGCGCCTTAGAATACTCATCTCGCCCACCTGTGTCGGTTTGCGGTACGGTCATCGTTAGACTGAAGCTTAGAGGCTTTTCTTGGAACCACTTCCAATTGCTTCGCTCCCTAAGGAGCTCGCGCCACACCCTTGAATCCTGCGCCCGGATTTGCCTAAGCGCCTTCTCCAATGCAGCGACCGGGACTTCCAACACCCGGACAACCTTCCGCGATCCGTCCCCCCATCGCATCTAACAATGGTGCAGGAATATTGACCTGCTTCCCATCAGCTACGCATTTCTGCCTCGCCTTAGGGGCCGACTCACCCTACGCCGATGAACGTTGCGTAGGAAACCTTGGGCTTACGGCGAGGGGGCCTTTCACCCCCTTTATCGCTACTCATGTCAGCATTCGCACTTCCGATACCTCCAGCACGCTTTTCAACGCACCTTCGCAGGCTTACGGAACGCTCTCCTACCATGCGAGCAAAGCTCGCATCCGCAGCTTCGGTATATAGCTTAGCCCCGTTACATCTTCCGCGCAGGACGACTCGATCAGTGAGCTATTACGCTTTCTTTAAAGGGTGGCTGCTTCTAAGCCAACCTCCTGACTGTTTTAGCCTTCCCACTTCGTTTCCCACTTAGCTATATTTGGGGACCTTAGCTGGCGGTCTGGGTTGTTTCCCTCTTGACACCGGACGTTAGCACCCGATGTCTGTCTCCCGTGATTGCACTCTTCGGTATTCGGAGTTTGCTATGGCGGGGTAATCTGCAATAGACCCCCCAACCATGACAGTGCTCTACCCCCGAAGGTGAGACACGAGGCACTACCTAAATAGTTTTCGGAGAGAACCAGCTATTTCCAAGTTTGTTTAGCCTTTCACCCCTATCCACAGCTCATCCCCTAACTTTTCAACGTTAGTGGGTTCGGACCTCCAGTACGTGTTACCGCACCTTCATCCTGGCCATGGATAGATCACTTGGTTTCGGGTCTACGCCCAGCAACTGAACGCCCTATTCGGACTCGCTTTCGCTACGCCTGCCCTATACGGTTAAGCTTGCTACTGAACGTAAGTCGCTGACCCATTATACAAAAGGTACGCCGTCACCCCTTGCGAGGCTCCGACTGTTTGTATGCATGCGGTTTCAGGATCTATTTCACTCCCCTCCCGGGGTTCTTTTCGCCTTTCCCTCACGGTACTGGTTCACTATCGGTCGATCACGAGTATTTAGCCTTGGAGGATGGTCCCCCCATCTTCAGACAGGATTTCACGTGTCCCGCCCTACTTGTCGCACACCTAGTTCTTTCATACTGTTTTCGCCTACAGGGCTATCACCTGCTATGGCCGCACTTTCCAGAGCGTTCGGCTAACAATACAAATAAAGAGTGCAAGGCTCATCCCATTTCGCTCGCCACTACTTTGGGAATCTCGGTTGATTTCTTTTCCTGCGGTTACTTAGATGTTTCAGTTCACCGCGTTCGCTTCGCATGGCCTATGTATTCAGCCATGGATACTCCAAAAGGAGTGGGTTTCCCCATTCGGACATCTACGGATCAAAGCTCGTTTGCCAGCTCCCCGTAGCTTTTCGCAGGCTACCGCGTCCTTCATCGCCTGTGATCGCCAAGGCATCCACCACATGCACTTGTTCGCTTGACCCTATAACGAGTCTGTCTCATCGACAGTCGTTACAGGTTGAGTTCTCGCGTTGTGCCGTATTCCAATTGAGTCAAACATAGAGTTCGAATCATCTTGAGATACATCGATACAATCACAACCCGGATAACTTCCACGTCCATCTCAAGACGCTTCCGCTATCCAAATTACTTACTTCTTCCAGATTGTTAAAGAACGACAGCCGATACGTAAGACGTATCACTCTGACTGGCTCAATCGCCAATGACAAAGACTCGAACAACGCTTCGTTCGAACGCTTGTCATTGATGATTATCGAAAGCGGCCGGCATTATAGCCGATAAAACCGCCAACAGACAGTCTTTCTGTCTTTATCAACAGCCGATAAGCGTGAGCGCTCAACTTTGCGAGAAGCTCTGGAAAGGAGGTGATCCAGCCGCACCTTCCGATACGGCTACCTTGTTACGACTTCACCCCAGTCATGAATCCTACCGTGGTGACCGTCCTCCTTGCGGTTAGACTAGCCACTTCTGGTAAAACCCACTCCCATGGTGTGACGGGCGGTGTGTACAAGACCCGGGAACGTATTCACCGCGGCATGCTGATCCGCGATTACTAGCGATTCCAGCTTCATGCACTCGAGTTGCAGAGTGCAATCCGGACTACGATCGGTTTTCTGGGATTAGCTCCCCCTCGCGGGTTGGCAACCCTCTGTTCCGACCATTGTATGACGTGTGAAGCCCTACCCATAAGGGCCATGAGGACTTGACGTCATCCCCACCTTCCTCCGGTTTGTCACCGGCAGTCTCCTTAGAGTGCTCTTGCGTAGCAACTAAGGACAAGGGTTGCGCTCGTTGCGGGACTTAACCCAACATCTCACGACACGAGCTGACGACAGCCATGCAGCACCTGTGCGCCGGTTCTCTTTCGAGCACTCCCACCTCTCAGCAGGATTCCGACCATGTCAAGGGTAGGTAAGGTTTTTCGCGTTGCATCGAATTAATCCACATCATCCACCGCTTGTGCGGGTCCCCGTCAATTCCTTTGAGTTTTAATCTTGCGACCGTACTCCCCAGGCGGTCAACTTCACGCGTTAGCTACGTTACTAAGGAAATGAATCCCCAACAACTAGTTGACATCGTTTAGGGCGTGGACTACCAGGGTATCTAATCCTGTTTGCTCCCCACGCTTTCGTGCATGAGCGTCAGTATTGGCCCAGGGGGCTGCCTTCGCCATCGGTATTCCTCCACATCTCTACGCATTTCACTGCTACACGTGGAATTCTACCCCCCTCTGCCATACTCTAGCCTGCCAGTCACCAATGCAGTTCCCAGGTTGAGCCCGGGGATTTCACATCGGTCTTAGCAAACCGCCTGCGCACGCTTTACGCCCAGTAATTCCGATTAACGCTTGCACCCTACGTATTACCGCGGCTGCTGGCACGTAGTTAGCCGGTGCTTATTCTTCCGGTACCGTCATCCCCCGGCTGTATTAGAGCCAAGGATTTCTTTCCGGACAAAAGTGCTTTACAACCCGAAGGCCTTCTTCACACACGCGGCATTGCTGGATCAGGCTTTCGCCCATTGTCCAAAATTCCCCACTGCTGCCTCCCGTAGGAGTCTGGGCCGTGTCTCAGTCCCAGTGTGGCTGGTCGTCCTCTCAGACCAGCTACTGATCGTCGCCTTGGTAGGCCTTTACCCCACCAACTAGCTAATCAGCCATCGGCCAACCCTATAGCGCGAGGCCCGAAGGTCCCCCGCTTTCATCCGTAGATCGTATGCGGTATTAATCCGGCTTTCGCCGGGCTATCCCCCACTACAGGACATGTTCCGATGTATTACTCACCCGTTCGCCACTCGCCACCAGGTGCAAGCACCCGTGCTGCCGTTCGACTTGCATGTGTAAGGCATGCCGCCAGCGTTCAATCTGAGCCAGGATCAAACTCTTCAGTTTAAACCTGTTACTGTTTTCGGTTCTTTCGAACCGGTCGCTCACTCAAAGCTGACAGGAATATGAATTGCTTCATAAACCTGACTTACTTTAGTGTGAGACTCTTGATACTTTCGCTATCTGATCCGAAGATCAGCTCGCGGCCATCAAGCGCCCACACTTATCGGCTGTTAATTTTTAAAGAGCATTTCCGCGAGAAATCTATCTTTCTCAGCAGCGCTGCGTTTTCAGCAGCAGAGAAGCGAGATTATGAACCGCTTTTTCCAGATCGTCAACAACTTTTTTAACTGCTTCGTCGCGACGGCTGGGGTTCAACTCCGTGTGCGCCAAGGCTTTGCAACAACCTCGACCGCACCGCTTCCCTTCTTCCCCCGCGCCGTGTTTCCGTTAGCGCGAAAGAGGCGTGATTCTATGCACCCGCCCCCATCTCCGCAAGCCCTTTGTGAAAATATTTTGAAAAAGAGTGCGGGGCGGTTCGTTGAGCCGCCCCAGTAATCATGGAATTGATGCGGCAGAAGCACCCTCGGTAGTTTGTGAGCAGCCCTGCCGTATCCTGCGCAACCTTCCATCGCTCACCGCCCGACCATCGCTCTCGCCACCCCATCCCGCCGGATCAAGCCGTGATACAGCGCAGCGGCAAAGTGCGCGAGGAACGTCACGAAGAACAGATAGGCCAGCACCCGATGCGCGACCCGGAGCCAGGCAAACGCCGCCGGATCAGCCGAAACCAGCGCCGGCAACTGCACGCCGCCACCCAGGGTCACCGGATACCCGCCAGCCGACAGCATCGCCCACCCGATCAGCGGCATCGCGAGCATCAGCGCATACAGCACGAGATGCGACCCATGCGCGGCGGCCTTCTGCCACCCAGGCAGATCCGCGGGCAACGCCGGCGGCTTCGACACGAACCGCACCACGATCCGCACACACACCAGCACTAGCACGGCGATCCCCAGCGGCTTATGTAAAGCCACCAGGAAATCGTGTCGCTCGGAGACCGACGCCACCATCCCCACACCGATGAACAGCATCGCGACGATCATCGCGGCCATCACCCAATGCAACAGCCTCGCCGGCAAGCTAAAGGTCGTAGAAGCGCTCATCACCGTCCCTCCGCACTCAATCGCGCCGCGCCGGCCACACCGGCCTCTTCACTCGTCCTGCGCAGATACGAATCCGCATACGCCGCCGACCGCGCCGCCAACAACGGATCCCCCGACACCCGAATTCCCTGCGGCAGCACCGTCGGGTCGTAATTCACGTCGCGGCATGGACCGCTGTCCTGCGGCTCCACGCGATCGAGCACGAGCGTCCCCGCATCGATCGTTGTCCGCTGCGGGGGCCACGTCTTCGTCGCGTCGTCCACCGGGTCGCCAGGCTCGGCAAGCGTGACGAGCAGTTTCCACTTCTGCGCACCGTCCCCAATGCGCCGCGTCAGGTCCTCCTGCAACACATTCGGATCGGCGGCCGTCGCGACGTCGCCCGCGCCGGCCGTCTGCTCCGGCACGACCCGCCACCTCACCGCCTGGCGCTTGCCCGCCGCGTCGACGAAATAAAACGCGTTCAGCCCGTAATAGCTTTCGGTGACGTAGCTCGCGCTCGGCTTCGCACCCTTCACCCATTTGAGGAATGCGGCCGTCTCCGGATGCGCGCCGAAAAATGCCTTCACCTTCGCCGGATCGGGCTTGCCCGTCGCCTGATCCTGCCGGGTCGCGAGCAGTTGCGCGTAGAACGCCTTCGGCGTCGCAACCGGAAACACCGGCATCGCGTTCATCCCGGTCCGCCATTGCTGGCCATCGGGCGCGGTGAGCTTCAGTGCCAGGCTGCGGATCGGCACGCTGCTGTCGGGCGCATATGGATTGCCGCCCGGCAGTGCGAACCGGCCGACCACCGGCGTACGCACAGCCTTGAAAAACGGCGCGACCGAATACGCGCTCGCGGCGCCGTTGCCTTCAAAGTAACCGGTCACGCATACGCCCTTCGCGTGATTGCGCCGAAAGCCCGGATGCACGCCGCCGGCCGTCTGCAGCGCGTCGACAAGCCGGTGCGGGGTCAGACGCGCTGGCGCGAGCCAGCCGCCGACGTACCCGAACGCAACGGCCACGCCGGCCACCGCGCCGCCGATCACGGCCCAGCGCCACCACTCGCGGCCGGGCTCGCGCGGCGGCGAAGAAGAGGAAGATTGCTTCATGGATGCACTCCCGATCGTCAGATCATTGTCGAACGGGCGTAGGACGCCACCCGCGCCGCTTTATTCCATGAAGAATTTTTTCGTATGCTGATGGAATAAACGGCGCCGACCGGCGTCCTACGCGGCATCTCCACGCCTTTCGGCTACGGCCCGGCCATGCCCTCAAACGCCCTCGACGACGACGCATTGCGCGAACTCATCCCCAGGCTGCGACGCTTCGCGCTCTGGCTGGCGCGCGACGTCCATGCGGCCGACGATCTCGTCCAGTCGACGCTCGAGCGCGCGCTGTCGCGCTGGGCGAGCCGCCGCGACGACGCGTCGCTGCGCAGCTGGCTCTTCACGATCCTGTACCGGCAGTTTCTCGACGGCAAACGCAGTGCGAAACGCTACGCGTGGCTGCTCGGCCGCATCCGCACCGACGACGAGCCGCACTGGCCGTCCGCCGAACGCGAGATGGCCGCGCGTGCGACGCTCGAAGCGTTCGGCCGTCTGTCTGACGAGCAGCGCAGCCTGCTGCTGCTCGTCGCGGTCGAGGGCTTCACGTATCAGGAAGTCGCCGACCTGCTCGACGTGCCGATCGGCACGGTGATGTCGCGACTCTCCCGCGCGCGCCAGGCGCTGCGCCAGCTCAGCGACGGCGAGCTTCCCGCACCTTCCCTTCGATTGATGAAATGAACGACCTCCGCCCAGACGAACACGATCTCCAGGCCTATGTCGATGGCCAGCTCGGCGACGATGCGCGCGCCGCGGTCGAGCGATATCTCGCGCTGCATCCGGAGAGCGCGGAACAGGTGAAGCAATGGCAGCAGGATGCGCAGCGATTGCGCGCCGCGCTGGAGAGCGTGCGGATGCCCGGCGCAAATCCTGCGCTCGATCCGGTCTCGATCCGGGCGCGGCGTGCGGAGCGCGCGCGGATGCGTTTCGCGATGGCGGCTTCGTTCGTTCTCTGCATCGGGCTGGGGACTTTCGGCGGGTGGCAGGCACGCGGGTGGAACGCGGCGCCGCCCATCGCGCCAATGAGCGATGCGGTCGAGGCTTACCGGATGATGGTGGTCGATCAGACGGCAAAGGTCGATTACCGGCCGACGGGTGCGGGGGATTTGCAGGGGTGGCTCACCAGGCGCGTGGGGGCGTCGGCGAGATTGCCGGATTTGAGCACGGCTGGGTTCAGGCCAGTCGGCGGACGGTTGTTTACGACGGACAGCGGAGCCACGGCTGCGATGGTGCTCTATGAGGACGATGCAGGGCGGACGCTGAGCTTCTATCTGCGGCCAGCGGAATCGAAACATCGGTTGCTGCCGGCCGGGCAACGCGTGGATGGCGCGTTGCTGGCGCGGTATGGGTCCGTGCGCGGGCTGAACTTCGCGGTGGTCGGGCCGGCGGATAGTCTTGGGGAGACGGCGGTTGTGCGGGCGCTTGATGCGCAGACGTAAGTGATACGATGCGCGGCCTCGCCGAACGGCCGCCTGGATGTGCCGTTGTACGGGCGGCCGGTCATCGGCGTGCCCCGCTCGTCATTCGAGCACACAGCGTTTGAAGTCGATTCGGGGTCGCTTGTCCACATAGCAGGCCGACCGATGTTTTGAACGAGCACCGTCGCCCTCACCTTCGCTCATCACAGAGTTTCGAGTGAATTTGGCTGCGGGATATCCACATTTCGAACGTTACTGCGATCGATTGCCCGCCCGTTGATCGCCTCACCGCGTCAAGACGCTCAAAGCCCCGCCATATGGGCTTCGCGGCGCGATGAATTCATCCGCCCACGAAGCACTCACGCATTTGTTGCACAGTATTTTGATTGATTCCGGTGCGGGATTATCAACAAGCTTTTCAACATGACACGTTGCGCGAATAACTGAACGTGCCACGTCTGCACGTATCGTGAAACGCGCAACGCACGCGGACCGCGAGTGTGCCACGGCGTTTTCGATCGGGTTTGCCGAGGTTGTCCACATTCATTGCGGTGCGTTCGCGATCTGCCAGCCCGGCTTGCGCGTCAGCGCTTCGGTGGCTTGGTGCGCCCTGCTACCAGCAAATGCCCGTGCTGCTCGCAGAAACACTCGTCATGCCAGCCGTAATGCGGATCCGCACATACCGAGTGCCACACATGCGCAGCCAACGTGGGTCCGTGCAAATGAAGATCGTCACGTAGTGCTGCGAATACACTCCCTTTCGTCGGCCAGTCCGCGCGAACGATAGCGCTGAGGTGGACACACAACGGCGCGGGCTGCATGAAGGTCATGATCGCTTTCGCCGGTTCACGCCGGCACGTTGTCGTTCGTCACGCCGCTTCGCTTCAATACGTCTAGAAGACACACAGGACATACCCGCTCGCCGGCATCCCACAGCTTCACGAACGTGGCCCGGTCGTCGATCCGGAACGTCGGTTCGACGAGGTCGATTTCAGGCCCGAACACCTTTCGCAGAAACACTTCGTCGAACCAGTGCTTCGGTTCATGCTTCATGCTTCCGTCAATCACCTGTACGACGCGACAATCGCGAACGACATCCATCGACAGGATCGCCGCCTCGATATCAGGCGACGTGCGCGTCGGCAGAATCAGCCCGTGACGCTCGCATCGCGCATGATTGGATGGCCACTTCGCATTTGCCGCGACAACGGACGCGTCAAACGCCCGCTCCTTCGTCGTCGGTCGATACGGCGCCTCGCCAGAGCGCACGAGCAGTTCGTCGAGGCATACCGAACACACGTACGCCCGCAAACGCTCCAGCGCCGCAATCTTCGGAAAGGCTTTCACATGCGCAACGTTGTCGACGAAGACGAATTCGGCCGCGTGTTCGTCGAGTTCGGCACGCAGCATCCACATCTCCCGGCTGTATTTCGGCCGATCGAGCGAGACCTTCACGAGTTCGCCAGAATCGAACTGTCCTCGCGACAGGATGCATGCGGCAACACCTGTCGACGTCATCATCGCGCGATCGTATCCGTGACGGCGGCAAACTGTCGGTCCCATCGGTTGCTCCCATTGCGAGTACGGATCGCATCGCCCTGTCGGTTTCTATTCATCGTTGCCGCATCAGGATTCAAAATCGACCGTTGATCCCTTGGCCGAAAAATGCGCGGTAATCGCCGAGATCACGGCTTGCCGTGTGGCGACATCGACCTTCTCGCCGTCTCGTATCGCCCCCAGGTACTGCATCGAATCGACGTAGACGACGAAGGCATGGCTGTCCTTGATGACCGGCAACAGCGCTTCGCCAGGCACCCGGACGATTCGCGCGCCGTCGGACAGCACGATCTCACCGCGCGAGATCATCAGGACCTGATACGTCAGCCGCTTTGCCTCGGATGATTCAGTCGTCACGGAATCGCACCTCGAAACTCAAGGTACCTTGCACAGGATCGTAACGAAACACCGCGGCTCCCCATGAGCACGGTTCGAGTCGTACCTCTGTGGGATGTCCACTCACAGCCGTCAAGCCGGACGACTTCGCGATCGACCGGACGATCTTCGACTCCGTGATGCTCGCAACGAGGAAGCGAACAGGATCGAACAGGATCGCGACGCTCGTCAGCCTCCCTTGAGCCATGTCGACCAGGCATTCGCCTGTGTGACCGCCGAAGGCTATCTGCTGCGAGACGCGATAACGCGTCGTGCCGTTCTTCGATATCTGCACGGGCGAACACAGGCGCAGGACATCCTCACTCAATCGCCCGTCGTTGCCGACCTCGATACGCGTGCGGTCAGCGCAAATCGCGCCGCTTTCCCAGTCAACCCGGATCGCCAATGTCATGTCGGCTGCTTGTCGAATCTGAACCCCGGCGATTCTACAGACCAAGCCGTTCACTGATCGGCCGCAGGCCTCACAGCCTGCCGATCCGGTTGTCCGTCTGTCGCACGCAGTGCATATTCCGCCGGGGTCACAGTCGGCGGACTGTGCTTATCCAAAGGTGTTAACAGAGTTCGTATATATACGTAGTGATAGTTAACAAGCGCGCCGCCTCACAGTGGATAACCTCCGTAACTCCCTGAATTTTCAGCGCGAAGCGGAATGCATAACCACAGGCAATGCACACGAAAAGCGCTGTGAAGCACAGAACAACTTTTCGCCGATCTGCAGCCGCGCCGACATATCCTCAATCGTTCCACTGTGAATTCAGAGGCTTCCCGGACGGTTATCCAGAGGCGAATGTGGATAACCGCACAGCGCACCGACACGTTTTACTGTGACACGAAGAGATGAAGTCAACGTCCCTGGCAGCGCCACGCAACATCGATCGCCAGCCCCCGCGCGCACTCGATTCAAAAAATTTTCACGAAGGGGGTTGTGCTCCTCAAAAACCCTCTCTATAATTCGCGGCTTCTTAGGCTCGTAGCTCAGTTGGTTAGAGCACCACCTTGACATGGTGGGGGTCGTTGGTTCGAATCCAATCGAGCCTACCAACGAACAAAATGAAGGGGTCCGGCAGCGTGAATTGCCTACAGGCAATCCGGCTCGCCAAACATACAAACGCCACGCGGCAACATCGCGTGGCGTTTTTCTTTTTGCGGCCGAAACAACGCATGCAGCCCCGATGCGTTGCACGTTCCCCGAACGGCATCGCACTTCATCCGATCATCTCGCGCGCACTTCGACGGCCACCGCACGCCGGGTAGAATCGTCTGCGAATCGTCCACGAGAACAAGCGGCACACGCTGCGCACGTCGCGAATTCAATCCGTCAAAACGACAACGCGCGAACGGCGCGACCGGGAGAGCGCACGACCATGTCCGAGGTTACGACCATCGCATCGTCCGCGAGCAACGACGAAATCGCCGCGTACGTCGGCAAGAAGGCCGACTGGTTCGAGAAGAAATGGGCGATCGCCGCGTCGCGCAAGAACCGGATGGCCTGGAACTGGGCGGCCTGTTTTCTCGGCCCGGTATGGATGGCGTATCGATGCATGTACTGGCAGGCGGCGGCCGTGCTCGGCGCGTCGCTCGGGGTCACGCTGATCCAGTTGCTGTATTTTCCGCAGTCTCTTCAGTCGAGCGCGCTCGATCCGTTCACGATCGCGATCGCGGTGACGATCGGCTGGTTCGGAAACGGCCTCTACAGGGCGCACGTCGAGCGCCGGATCGAAAAGCTGCGCCCGAATGCGACGACCCGCGAATCGTTTCTCGCACTGCTCGAAGCGCAGGGCGGCACGAACTGGCTCGCGGCACTCGGCTTCGCGATCGCGACGCCCGTGCTCGGCTACGCAATGCTCGTGATTCGCAACATCGTGGTCGCGATGGGGTAACGAAGCCGCGGAAAGGAGGGCGGCGATGATGCCGTTTCGGGCATCCGCCGCACCGCAGCCCTCAGTGCAGGTGTTTCAACTTGTCAGGATTGCGTACGACATAGATTGCAACGATCTTCCCGTCGCCGATCTCGAGCGCCGTGGTCTGCAGTTCGCCGTCGGCTTCCAGCGTGACGAACCCGGGCAACCCGTTGATGAACCCGGCCCGCACGAGCTTCGATGTGTGCGCGGCGAACAGCTTGGCCAGGTATTCGTGCACCTTCATCACGCCCTCGTAGCCGAACACCGGCGTGCCGGCGGCCGTCCGCTTGCCGCCCCCGTCCGCATGCAGGCTGACGTCCTCGGCGAGCATCGCGCCGAGCGCGCGCATGTCGCCACTGCGCGACGCTGCGAAGAACGCCTCGGCCAGTTCGATCCCGCGCTGCTTCTCGACATGAAACCGCGGCCGTGCCTCGCGGACATGCGTGCGCGCCCGCGCGGCGAGCTGCCGGCACGCGGCCGGATCACGCTGGATCGTCGTTGCGATCTCGTCGAACTCGAGGCCGAACACGTCGTGCAGCAGGAACGCCGCGCGTTCGAGCGGCGACAGCCGTTCGAGCGCGAGCATCAGCGGCAGCGTGACGTCCTCCTGTTCATCTTCCTCGACGACCGGCTCGGGCAGCCACGGGCCGATATACGTCTCGCGCTGGTGTCGCGCGGACTTCAGCTGGTCGAGACACATGCGCATCACCATGCGGCGCAGGAACGCCTCGGGCACGCGCACCTCGGTGCGATCGACGTCCATCCAGCGGACGAACGCATCCTGCACCATGTCCTCGGCATCCGCGACGGAACCGAGCATCCGGTACGCGACGCGGATCAGCGTGCGGCGCAGCGGGTCGAAGCTCGCCGCTGCGTCGGCCCGGTCTTCGGCACTGCCTGCAGCCGGATCGAGGATCGTCATCAGGCCACCACCTTGGCGGCGGCCTTCGCCTCGGCCGGATCGATCCACAGCCCGAAGCCGACGGCGAGCCGGTTCCAGCCGTTGATCACATTGATCATCACCGTGAGTTTCACCTGTTCCTCCTGGCTGAAGTGATCGTTCAGCGCGGCATACGCGGCTTCGCGCGCGCCATGGCCTTCCGACAGCCGCGTGAGCGCATCGGTCCAGCCGAGCGCCGCGCGTTCGCGGTCGGTGTAGCAGGGCGCTTCGCGCCACGCGGCCAGCAGGTTGATGCGCTGCTCGGTCTCGCCTTGCTCGCGTGCCTCGACGGTGTGCATGTTAAGGCAGTTCGCGCACGCGTTGATTTGCGATGCGCGGATCTTGACCAGCTCGATCAGCGTCGGCTCGAGGCTCCCGGCAGCGGCGACCGATACGGTCATCCAGTTCTTCATGAGCGCGGGCGCGGCGGCAAACGGATTGAGTTTCGCAGTCATGGTTCCTTCTCCTTTCGTGTGGGTTCCGGTGATATGACGAGCGAGCACCCGCGCGCGTGACATCGACGCAAAAAATTTTCAAAGCCAGGAGAAAAGCCTGGCACCGGGCGAAGGGCAGCGCTGTCGAGCAGCGCGTGGACGACCGCGATCGCTATGCGTGGATCGCGGTCGATATCGGCGGCACGACCGCGTTCTTCGGGTGAAGCCGCCTCGCGCAGCTTTCACGGGCGCTGCGCGAATGTCATCTGCCGTCAGCAGCGCAACGGGCAGGCATGCGCGTTGCGACCCTCTGTGCAGCCCCACCGTACATGAGGCTCCGTCGGTGTGTCACACCGATGCGCCGCGCGGCGGATACTTTCATTTTTCTTTCTGTTTTGTTTCGCCCGAAATCCGATTCGCGACGTTCACATTTCTGGACCATACTGTTCTGCACGGGCAGACGAAGTGACGCCGCACCAGCGGCCCGGCGCGCGCGCCGGTTGCCCGACGACGCAGCACCGAAGGTCGCACGTCAGCCGCGCGCATCCGAGCGCAAGGCTTTCCTTTTTCCGGCAACGCAACGCAGCGAATCGCGACGTGAACGGTAAACCGATGAGCCTCCTTGCATCCCAGCTTCAGCGCCGTTACCAGGACGTGCGCGCCCATAGCGTCGCATTGACCGCGACGCTGTCCGCCGAAGACCAGGCCGTGCAGTCGATGCCGGACGCGAGTCCGGCGAAATGGCATCTCGCGCATACGACCTGGTTCTTCGAAACCGTCGTGCTGATGCGCCGCATGCACGGCTACGCGCCGTTCGACGACGCGTTCCAGTTCCTCTTCAATTCCTATTACGAAGCGCTCGGCCCGCGCCATCCGCGGCCGCAGCGCGGGCTGCTCACGCGTCCGTCGCTGGATGAAGTGCATGCTTACCGGCAGCACGTCGACGAAGCGATGCTGCACGCGCTCGCGAGCGCCGACCCGACGTTGCTCGAAGCGATCGCGTCCGAGATCGAACTCGGCCTGCATCACGAGCAGCAACACCAGGAACTGCTCGTCACGGACATGCTGCACGCGTTCTCGTGCAATCCGCTGAAACCGGCATTCCGGCCGCGCAACGGCGCCGATACGCAAGCCTCGCTGGCTGCGAGAGACGCCGGCCCGTTGCGCTGGCTGTATCAGCCCGGCGGACTCGTCGAGATCGGGCACGACGGCGACGCGTTCTCGTTCGACAACGAACGGCCGCGCCACACGGCGCTCGTGCGCCCTTGCGAGATCGCGAACCGTCTCGTGACGAATGCGGAATTCGCCGCCTTCATCGCGGACGGCGGCTATGCGCGACCCGAATACTGGCTGTCCGAGGGCTGGGCGACGGTGCAGCGGGAAGGGTGGCAAGGACCCGCGTACTGGATCCCGCACGACGACGGTATCGGTGCCGGCACCGCGCGCGCATGGCGCACGTTCGGCCTGCACGGCGTGGAGTCGTTCGCGCCCGACGCGCCGGTGTGCCACGTGAGCTTCTACGAAGCGGCCGCGTACGCGGAATGGGCGGGTGCACGCCTGCCGACCGAATTCGAATGGGAGGCCGCATTCGGGGCGGACGGCATTCGGCAGATGCTCGGGCACGTATGGCAGTGGACCCGCTCGTCCTATGAGCCGTATCCGGGCTTTCGGCCATTCGCGGGTGTTGCGGCCGAATACAACGGCAAGTTCATGGTCGGCCAGCAGGTCCTGCGCGGCAGCAGCATCGCGACGCCGCCGGGGCACGAACGGCCGACGTACCGCAATTTCTTTCCGCCGGCCGCGCGCTGGCAATTCACGGGAGTGCGACTTGCGCGAGACGTCTGACCTCAGGGCCGCGAGAGGTGGCCTGCAACCCGCCCGCGATTCGCGGCCCAGCGCGTTCGAGCGCGACCTGATCGACGGACTGTCGCGTACGCCGCGCAGCATTTCGCCGAAATACTTCTACGATGCGGCGGGCTCCGAGCTGTTCGATCGCATCTGCGAACTGCCCGAGTACTATCCGACGCGCACCGAGCTCGGCATCCTGCGCGATCGCGCGGCCGAGATCGTGCAGCGCGTCGGCCCGCATGCGGACATCGTCGAATTCGGCGCGGGTTCGCTCGAAAAGATCCGCGTGCTGCTCGACGCGTGCGCGGACAACTACGCGAACGCGCCGGCGCGCTACGTGCCGATCGACATCTCGGCCGACTATCTGCACGGTGCGGCCGCGCGGCTGCGTACCGCGTATCCGTGGCTCGACGTCGCGCCGATCGCGGCCGACTACACGAAGGCCGAGCAACTGGCCGAGCTGACCGCGACGCCGCGGCGGCGCATCGGCTTCTTCCCGGGCTCGACGATCGGCAACTTCTCGCCGGAGGAAGCCGACGCGTTCTTGCGCGATGCGGCGCGCCTGTTGCGCGGCGGCGGACTGCTCGTCGGCGCGGATCTCGTGAAGGACGAGCGCACGCTGCATCACGCGTACAACGACGCGCAAGGCGTGACCGCGCGGTTCAACCTGAACCTGCTCGCCCGCGCGAATGCTGAGCTCGGCGCGGACTTCGATCTCGACGCGTTCTCGCATTGCGCGTTCTACGACGCCGCGCGGCAACGCATCGAGATGCATCTGGTCAGCGACGTCGCGCAGACCGTGCATGTGCGCGGTCACGCATTCCGCTTCGAGGCCGGCGAGCGCATCCACACGGAGAACTCGCACAAGTTCACGATCGACGGCTTCCATGCAATCGCGCGCCGCGCGGGTTTCGAGCCCGATACCGTGTGGACCGACGCGGACAGCCTGTTCAGCGTGCACTGGCTGCGCAGCGTCGACGATATTCGCGCGTAGCGCGCCGCCGGCGAATCGCATGCCGGCAAAAAATTCCGCCTTTACCGCTTCGCCGATTCGATGCGCCGTTGCAACGGCGTGTCGAATCGGTCCTCGCCCTTGTCCGGTAAGGCTCTGCGCCCCTCCGTAAACGTCCGTTACCGGTCTCGCAGACCGGTTTCACCTGTGTCAGCGCCCGATGCCTAGACTCCGAACCGTATTCACATGAAGCACGACACGTGCAGGGAGTCGCGAGATGAACAAGAAATTCCTTCTCGGTGCAGTTCTCGGTGTAGCGGCGCTGGCAGCTTCGGGCGTCGCATCGGCCCACGTCGACCTGTCTGTCGGGATCGGCGTGCCGGGCGTCTACGCGGCACCGGCCCCCGTCTATGTGGCGCCGCCTCCGCCGGTGATGGTCGCGCCGGTCGGCTATCGCTATGATGACTGGCGCGCGCGTCAGTGGCGCGAACACGAGTGGCGTCGCCATGAATGGCGCGAGCACGAGTGGCGCGGACACGGCGACCGCTGGAACTGATCGACTCGCATGAACACGACAACAGGAGAGTGAATCCATGAAGCCCATTCGACACATCAGGCTGTGCACGGCCGCCGCCGTCGTTGCCCTGGCAACGATCGGCAGCGCGCATGCGGCGGGCTGCATGAAAGGCGCGGTAGTAGGCGGCGTCGCCGGCCACTACGCGGGACACCATGCGGTAGTAGGCGCGGTCGGCGGCTGTATCGTCGGCCACCACATGGCGAAGAAGCACGAGCAGGAGCTGGCAGCGCAGCGCAAGGCAGCGGCGGCACACGACATGCAGCCGGCGCAGTAGTGCGTTCATCGACGGAGCGGCGCCAGGGCGCCGCTCCGCCTTTCATCATCCTGATTTCATGACGGCCGGCTGCGCAGTTCGCGCATGCAGCCGAACCCGGGCGAATCGATCTGACGAACGCGCGCCACGCGCAACATTACGATCATTTACAACGCCGCGCATGCGGGAAAAGGGCGTGTCGTGGGGTGTCGCGCCCGAACATCGCTTCGTCGCGGATTTGCAACCAGCCGTAACCGCACGCACGAACGCGCGAGGATACGAATCGCCTTCAGGCGAATGACAGGTGGATTCGCCTCCGTAGAGACAGGCATCGCGCCTGCACCATGAAAAAAGGGCGGCTCATCGGCCGCCCTTCGTTTCAGCGCCGCGCGTTCGCACAGGGCGCAACGGACGCGACAGGCTCGAACAACGCATCGGCCTGCCGGATGCGCATGAATCGCGCGGCGTCCCCGCCGTCCACCAGCGCGCGGAAATGCGCTTCGCCGCACGCGAGCTTCGCACGTTCGTGCTCGCTCGACACATCGCCATCCGCATTCGGCGTATCGACGACGAAGTACAGCCGCTCGCCGCCATCCTGCTCCGCGAGCACGGCCCAGTCCGGGTGATAGCTGCCGAGCGGCGTCGGCACGCGGAACCACGCGGGCAGCTTCGCGTACAGCTTCACGCCGTCGTGCGCTTCCAGCGCGTCGGCGAACGCGCGTTCCGCATCGGTGTCGCACACGACTGCCTCGTGGATCGCCTTCCGTGCATCGGGCCGCAGGTTGCGCAGGTAGCCGGTCAGCGCCTCGCTCTCGAACGACTCGAGCGCATGCACGTGGCGCTCGCCGAGCTTGCGATACGCGATGCCCGCCACCAGCGCGAGCCGCTTGCAGCGGTTGATCGCATCGGCCGCGAGTGCGATGAACTGCTGCGGATTCACGCGGAAATCGTCGAGCCGGCCGCTGTCGGCCAGGATCGTCGCGAGCGAACGGCGCGTGAGTTGCGTGCGGTCCTGCAGCTCGGTGAGCAGATCGGGCAGCGGCAGCTCGCCTTCGTCGATCAGCACGGTGCCCGCGCCGCCCACTTCGATCGCCTCGATGCCGGCCTTGCCGATGTCGATCTCGGCCTTGCGCCATTGCAACCGTGCGCGTGCGATGTCCGGCGCGTTGCGCAGCGCGGCCGTGCAGTCGCGCACGAGCTTCGCGTTGTCGAATTCGACGCTGTACACGGTGCGATGGCGGATACGGTCCCACAGCGCGCGGAAGTCGTCGCCGAACACGACGGCCTTGCCGGACGCGTCGCGCCGCAATGCGATCGCGCGGCGCTCGTCCGCATTGCGCACGGCGAAGCGGCCCGACAGCTTGCGCAGCGTCGCGACGATCGGCGCGCGCAGCGTCTCGAACGCGTCGGGCAGCACGAGCGCGCTCTGGCGCAGCGCATCCTTGAGCCGGTCGAGCACCTTGCCTTGCGCGTCGACGTAGCCCTGCTCGTGCAGATGCGTCCACAGCACGCGCGACAGCTCGATGCCGAGCGCATGCGCGGGGCCATCGCCTTCCTGCACCGGCAGCGCCGCGAACTGGTGCTCCTCGACGATCCCGAAACGGATGCCGGTGTCGGCCTCGATTTCCTTCTGCAGGTTCTCGGCGAACGACTCGTAGCGCTCGGTCGCGATCACGGTGAGCGTGTTCACGCCCGGGTCGCGCACGCGCTCGCCATCCTGGTCGACGGCGAGGCGCAGCCCGCGGCCGAGCGTCTGGCGGCGCTCGCGTTCGGTCTGGATGTCGCGCAGCGTGCAGATCTGGAACACGTTCGGGTTGTCCCAGCCTTCCTTCAGCGCCGAGTGCGAGAAGATGAACTTCAGCGGCGTGTCGAACGACAGCAGCGCTTCCTTCTCGCGCATGATGAGGCCGTATGCGCGCTCTGCGTTCTCGCGGGCCGCGGCGCTGCTCTCGCTCGTGTCGGTCCAGCCGCCCTTGCGGTCGATCGAGAAGTAACCGTTGTGTGCGCGCTCGACTTCGAGCGCGACGTCGACGCCGTCGAACAGCGCACGGTAGGCCGGCACGCGCGCCGCGCGGGCATATTCCTCTTCGAAGATCAGCGCGTAGTCGCCCTTCACGGGCACGCCGTTCTCGTCGTAGCGGCGATAGCGCTCGACCGAATCGACGAAGAACAGCGACAGCACCTTCACGCCGCGCTCCGCCAGGCGCAATTCCTTGTCGAGATGCTCGCGGATCGTGCGGCGGATCATCTCGCGCTGCACGGCGAGCGTGTCGATATCGCCGAACGCTTCGCCGAGCGACAGGAATGCCTCGCCTTCGGGATGGCGCAGCTCGACGTATTCGGCGCCCTTCACCGCGTGGACTTCGCCGATCCGCATCCCGGCGTACAACGCGCGTTTGGTCAGGCGCTCGAGATCGTCGCCGTCGGTGGCCGACACGATCTGGCGCTTCACGCCGGCCGCCGTCGCGACGTCGAGCTCGATGCGCGCGCTGATCGCGCCGCGCCGGTTCGACACGCCGGCGAGCCGCACATACGGCTTGTTGTGCGCATCCTCGACGATCGCCGACGCGATCTCGATCTGCTTGACGAGCTTGCGCTCGTACGCGTCGACCGCATCGAGCCGGTACACCATGTGGTGCCGGTCGACGTGCGTGGCCGAATAGCGCAGCGTGCAGAGCGGCGCCATCGCGGCGAGCGCTTCGCGCCCGCGCCCCTCGAGACCGCCGTCGACGCTTTGCGGCTCGTCGACGATCACGATCGGCCGCGTCGCGCGGATGAGGTCGATCGGCTTCTCGCCGCCGGTTTTCTCGCTGTCCTTGTAGAGATTGTTGATCTCCTTCTTGTTGATCGCGGCAACCGTCATCACCATGATCTGGATCGCCGCGCTCGCCGCGAAATGGCGTACCTGGCCGAGCTTCGCGGAGTCGTACAGGAAGTAGTCGTACGGCACGCCCGCGTACAGCGCGCGGAAATGGTCCTCGGTGATCGACAGCGTCTTGTGCACGCCTTCCTTGATCGCGATCGACGGCACGACGATCACGAACTTCGTGAAGCCGTAGCGGCGGTTCAGCTCGAAGATCGTGCGCAGGTACACGTAGGTCTTGCCGGTGCCGGTCTCCATCTCGACGGTGAAATCGCGCGAGCCGGGCAGGCCGGACGGCGGCAGCCCGCCGCGCAGCTGCACGTCGGCCAGATTGCGCGCGAGCGCGTCGTCGGTCAGCGACAGCCGGTTGCCGACGCCTTGCTCCGACACCGCGAAGCCGAGCGAGCCTTGCGCGGCGGCCGTCGTGCCGGGCGCGGCGTTCGCGAGCACGCTGAAGTCGCCGCGATACGATTCCTGACCGCGAAACAGGTCGCAGACGGCGTCGATCGCCTCGCGCTGATAGTCGAGATCCGCTTCGAAATGCAGCCGCATCACAGGCTCCGCACGCGCTTCACGCCGTGCTGTTCGAGCAGCGCGGCGAGATTGAGCTTCGCGACGTCGTCGACGAAGCCGCTGTCGCGGAACAGGCAGGTGACGTCGCGCGTCGCGCCGGTCGCGTCGAGCAAGTCGACGATACCGTCGGCGAGCGGGCCCGCGTCGTCGCGCGCGATGCGCGCATCGAAGCACGCGACGATCGAGCGGCCGATCAGGTGCACGGTCTTGCCGGCGACCCGGTGATGCTCGACCGGCGTGCACAGGTCGAGCCCGAGCTTCAGCGTCAGTTCGGCGAGCAGGTCGTCCTCGGTGCGGCCGGTCTTCACGTGCTCGACGGACGCGAAGAGCGCATGGTCGAAGTCGTCGCGGCGCGGATCCCACTCGATCACGTTGGTCGTGTCGAGCCTGTACACGCGGAAGCCGAGGTCGCCATAGCTTTCCGGATAGTCGCGCGCAACCTGCTGCGCGGCGCGGCGCAGGCGCTCTTTCGTGACTTCGGCGAGCGTCAGCGGCTTTTTCAGCTTCGCGCAGAAATCGGCGGCGGCCAGCTGCGTCTTGTCGCGGCGATCGAGCGCCTCGGGCAGCTGCACGAGGATGTAGCGGCGCGCGCCGCCGTCGGTCGCGTTCACCTGCATCACCGCATGGCCGGTCGAACCGGAGCCGGCGAAGCAGTCGAGCACGATGTCGTCGCCGCGTGTGCACCAGCCGATCACGGCCGCGGCGAAATCGACGGGCTTCGGCAGGTCGAACGGGATGCCGAGCGTCTTGAGCAGCGCGTCGTCGGAGCCGGCGAACGGCAGCACCGACGGCACGTTCTCGTACATGTTCTCGTCGAGGTAGTAGATCCGCTGCGGCTGCGTGGTTTCATCCGGGCCGAATTCGATCTGGCCGCGCTCGATCAACGCCTGCATCGTCGCGGGCGGATTGCGCCAGCCGCGCGCCGGCATCGCGCATGGCTTGCCGGTGACCGGGTGGATCAGCGGCGTGAAATACTCTTCCGGCGCCTTCTTCTTGTTCGGCCACGCCATCGATACGAGGCGGTATACGCGGCCTTCTTCCGACAGCCGGTCGTACATCACCTCGCCGCCTGACAGGTTGGTCTGCGCCTTCATCCACGCGCGGTACGCCTTCTGCGCGTCCTTCGCGTTGCCGCTGCGGTACATCGCGTCGTGCGCGGCGTCGAGCATGCGCTGCGCGTTGCGCTTCGGGCGCTTGAGCGGCGCCTGTTCGAGCAGCGTCTCGGCGTTGCGCGCGAACAGCACCAGCGATTCGTGCTGGTACGCGACGCCGCGCGCGTCGCCCTTCGGGTTGCGCTTGTCCCACACGGCGACGCCGAGCTCGTTCTCCTCGCCGAAGATCTCGCGCAGCATCAGCACGAGCGCATGCACTTCGTGCTCGTCGATGTGCACGGCGATCAGCCCTTCGTCGGACAGCAGCGCGTGCGCGAGCTTCAGGCGCGGATACATCATGTTCAGCCAGTCGGTGTGGAACCGGCCGTTCGCCTCGGTATTGGTGCTGCGCTTCACGCCGGCGTCGGTCTGGCCCGTCATCGCCAGGTAGTGGCGGATGCTGTCGCTGAAGTCGTCCGGATAGACGAAATCGCTGCCGGTGTTGTACGGCGGGTCGATGTAGACGAGCTTCACCTTGCCCGCGTAGCTCTTGTGCAGCAGCTTCATCACGTCGAGGTTGTCGCCCTCGATCACGAGATGGCGCGTGTCGTCCCAGGCGACGCTGTCGTCGGGGCACGGGCGCAGCGTGCCTGTCGACGGCGTGAGCGCGGCCTGGCGGGCGCTGCGCTTGCCGTGCCAGTGGAAGCCGTAGCGCTCGTCGGCGTCGCCGACGGTGCGCTCGCCGACCAGCGCCTTCAGCACGTCGACGTCGACCGACGCGCCGTTCGGGCCTTCGGTCACGAGTTCGGGGAACAGCGCCTTCAGGCGCGCGACGTTGTCGGCGGTGAAATCCGTCGACATCGCCTGCGGGCTCGCCGCATCGAGTTTCTGCATCGTTTTTTCCATCGGAACCCGGCCGCGTGCGCCAGGACGTCGGGCGCACTCACGGCTCCGGCGGCAATGGCCACCCGGGCAAACCCGAAACGCTAGCGAGTCGGTCGGCGCAGGTCAAGCACCGATGCAAGGCGAGCGTGCGCACATCGGCCGCGATCGCCCGCCAGACGGGCCGCAAGCGGCTTCGGGCCGGTTGTCGCAGGGCCGGCCGGCAGGCGTTTCCCGGGGCACCGGCGCCCGCCGAAAACGACGAAAAAAAGGGCACGGTCAGCGCAATGCGGCGGCGTGCCCGCATGGAGAAGTCCCGAACGAAGAAAACGGCGGGGCGCGGCGCGCCCCGGCCGCCGAATCAGAAACGCGTACGGACGCCCGTCGTCAGCTCGAGCTGGTTTTTCGCACCGAACGTCGACGACACCGTGTAACCACCGTGCAGCTTCATGTAGTCGCCGGCGAGGTAAAGCTCGGTGCGTTTGCTCAGGTGGTAGAACACCGACCCGTAGAGCGTTTCCTTGAAGCCGTTGCCGACACCGCTGGTCAGGCTGAACGCGCCGAGGTTCGCGTTCGGGATGAAGCCGTCCGAGGTGTACGCGGCGTTCTTGACCCGCATCTGCTGATAGCCGAGCTCGTAGTCGAGCACGCCCTTCGGCTGGATCTTCATCGACACCGTCCATGCGTCGTCGTGACGCTGGCCGAGCGAGCCCTGGTCGCCGTTGTAGCGGAAGTAGCCGGCGTTCAGGCGCACGATGCCGAACGTATAGTTGCCGCCGACCGAGAACGTCTGGTTGGTGTAGCCGCCGTTGTTCACGTGGTTGTAGAAGCCGGACACGTTGAACGGCCCGCCGTTGTAGCCGAGCGCGAGCTGGTATGCGGAGCCGGTCGCGAACGCTGTCGAGTTGCTGAACTGGTAGCCGGCGCTCGCGAAGATGCCGTTGCTGAACAGCTTCTTCCACGCGAGGCCGTTGTTGTAGCGCGTGCCGGTCGGGCTGGCCGCGTAGAAGATCATCTGCTTGAAGTTGTTCGAGTTGGTCCAGCCTCCTTCTTCAGTCGACAGCTTCGCGGAGCCGTATGCGTCGCCGTAGATCGCCGACGCGTCGCGCGCGATCGTGTTCTGGAACCCGGCCGTCAGCTTGCCGAAGCGCTCGTCCTCGATGCCGACCCATGCGTCGCGATCGAAGATCTGGCCGTTGTCTTCCATCTGGCCGTTCGCGACCACGTATTCGCTTTCGAGGCGGAAGATGACCTTCGTGCCGCCGCCGATGTCCTCGGCGCCTTTCAGGCCCCAGCGGCTGCCGCTGAACCACGGCTCGCCTTCGTTGCCCATCCCGATCACGTGATTGCCGTTCGCATCGGCGTGGGTCCGGTAGGTCGGAAAGCTGAGGTCCATCAGGCCGTAGAGCTGCACGCTCGACTGCGCCTGCGCCTGGGTGCCGGCACAGAGGCCCGCCGCCGCGATGGAAAGGGCAAGGGTTTTTCGTTTCAAGATCGTCTCCTCCTGGCTGCCGCATTGAAATGTTCATTGGCACTACGTAATGTATGCCGGCTGTTGCCGGCCACAGCGAGAGGGCCGACGCGTAGCATGGTAGGGGGTGCAATCCTTCATGCCGCTTTCCCGGCCGCAAGAATCGGATTGGTGAAAACACCGAACGCGCGACGATCACGAACCGGGCGGACGAACGGCCGCTAACCCGGCGGACGGCCGTCGGGGTTTCAGAGAAAGTTCGTCATGCGAAGGGATTGACGAAGGCGGGGAGTGCGACCGCGTCAGTCCTGCACGCTCTTCGCGCGCAGGATATAGCCCAGCCCGCGCAGCGTGATGATCTCGGCCGTGCTGCCGGCCAGATGCTTGCGCAACCGGTGGATATAGATGTCGATCGCGTCGGCGCTCGGCTCGTCGTCGAGCGCGAATACGCTGTCCATCAGCCGCGCCTTCGACACGGTCCTGTTCTGCTGCAGCATCAGCGTCTCGAGGATCGCATGCTCGCGGCGGCGCAGCGCGAGTACCGCGTCGCCGCAGCGGAATTCGCGCGTGCCGAACGCGTAGACGAGATCGCCGCATACAAGCCGGGTCGTGCCGACGCCGGCCTGCCGGCGGATCAGCGCGCGGATCCGCGCAACCAGTTCGCGCGATTCGAACGGCTTGACCACGTAGTCGTCGGCGCCCGCGCCGAAGCAGTCGACCTTGTCGTCGACCGAGCCGTGCGCGGTCAGCATCAGCACCGGCACGTTGTCGTTGCGGCGCCGCAGCCGCGCGAGCACTTCCTTGCCGCTGATGCCGGGCAGCCGCATATCGAGCAGCACCGCGTCGTAGCGTTCGGTCTTCAGCACCGTGTCCGCGCGCTCGCCGTCGCCGACGCAGTCGACTGCGAAATCCTCGCCGCGCAGCAGGTTCACGATCCAGTGCGCGAGTTCGGCGTTGTCTTCGACCAATAGAAGTTTCATGACGGCATCACGTTCTCAATCATAAGCGGGCAGCCGTACGGTCACGACGACGCCGCGATTGCCCGGCCCCAGCGCGAGCGACGCGCTGCCGCCGTGCGCCTGCGCAATCTCGCGCACGATCGCAAGGCCCAGGCCTGAGCCTTCGGTGTCGGCCGACACGCGGTAGAACCGCTTGAACACGTGCGGCCGGGCTTCGGCCGGAATGCCCGGGCCGTTGTCGATCACGTCTAGCACGATCGCATCGCCGTGGCGTTGCGCGGCGACCGTCACGCAGCCGCCCGACGGCGTGTAACGCACCGCATTGTCTACGAGGTTCATCACCAGCGCGGTCAGCAGGCTGTCGCTGCCCGCGACGTCGAGCCGTTCGCCGAGATCGGCGCCGAGATCGATGTCGCGCCGCTGCGCGAGCACGATCGTCTCCTCCAGCACGCTCGACACCACGGCCGCGAGATCGACGCGATGCGTGAGCAGCGTCGACGGCGTCGCTTCCGCATGCGCGAGCAGCAGCAGCTTGTCGGTCACGTCGGCCATCTTGCGGCTGCTGCGCTGCATGCTGTCGAGCACCGACGCGAGCGCCGGATCGTCGCGCCCGCGCTGCTGCGCGTACTGGATCTGCGTGTCGAGCACCGCGATCGGCGTGCGCAGCTGGTGCGCGGCGTCCGCGATGAAGCGGCGTTGCGTGGCCGTGTGCGTATTCAGCCGCGCGATGCACTGGTTGATCGCATCGACGATCGGCCGCAACTCGTGCTGCAGCCGCTCGGGGCGGATCGGCTCGAGCTCCATCGGTCCGCGATCGGCGACGTCGTCCTTCAGCTTCATCAGCGGCCGCAGTTCGAGCGTGAGGCCCAGATAGACCAGCACCACCGCGAGCACCAGCATCAGCGACAGGCGCATGAGCTGCGGGCGCCAGATCGTCGCCACCATCGCATCGTGCGAACGCGTCGTCTTCGCGACCACCACCGTCACCGTCTCGATCTGCCCTTCGTCGTACAGCTGGCGATCGTACGCTGCGGCGTGCAGCGGCACACCGTCGAGCGACGTGTCGTACAGCGTCGGCTCGACGCCGTGCTGCCCGGACACCTCGAGCGCCGGGTTACCCGCGAGCAGGCGTCCGTGGCTGTCGATCACCTTGTAGAACACCGAATCGCGCGACGGCGATTCGAAGATCTCGAGCGCGGCCGGCGGCACGTCGGCGACGGGCAGCCCGTTGCGCCATTCGACGTCCTCGCCGATGGTGCGCGCGGATGCGACGAGCGCGCTGTCCTGCACGAGCCCGGCCGTGCGCCGCGCGGTGTCGTACGACATCGCGCCCGCGATCAGCACGAAAGCCGCGAGCGGCAGCAGCAGCCACCACAGAAGCCGCCCGCGCAGGCTGTGCGCCATGCCTTCTCCTCAATGCCGAACCGCGCCGGGGGCGGCCGGCGCGGTTCGGGCGTGTCATGTGATGCGGGCGGTGCTCAGAACGCGGCGGGACGCCACTTCAGCAAGCGCTTCTCGACCCAGGTCAGCAGGTAGTCGGCGGCCAGCGCGACCACGGCCAGCACGATCATCGCCGCGAACACGCCGCTCGCGTTGAACGCGCCCTGGGCGGTGGAGATTAGCAGGCCGATGCCCTGCTTGGAACCCAGAAATTCGCCGACCACCGCACCGACCAGCGCGAAGCCGAAGCTCACATGCAGACTCGCGAGAATCCAGCTCAGCGCGGACGGGATCACGACGGCCGTGGTGATCTGCCGGCGCGACGCGCCGAGGATCTGCGCGTTCGCGATCAGGTAGCGGTCGGCTTCGCGCACTCCCTGGAACGCGTTGCCGAACACGACGAAGAACACCATCACGACGGCCAGCGCGATCTTCGACGCCATCCCGAGGCCGAGCGCGATCACGAAGATCGAGCCGAGCACGACGCGCGGAATCGAGTTCGCGATCTGGATGTACAGGCCGAACACGTCGGCCATCAGCTTGTTGCGGCCGAGCACGATCCCGCAGATCACGCCGGCGACCGAGCCGATCAGGAAGCCGATCGCGGTTTCCTCGAGCGTGACCCATACCTGCGTGAGCAGCGGGCCCTGCGACGTGCCGTTCACGAACCAGTCCTGGATCTGCTCGAAAATCAGCGACGGCATCGAGAAGAAGAACGGATCGATCCACTTCAGCCGTGCGGCGAGTTCCCACCCGCCCAGCACGACGACGAGCACGGCGATCCGCAGCCCGACGATCAGGTTGCGCCGGCGGCGCAGCCGGCGTTGCGCGGCGCGCTCGTCGTCCTCGAGCGTGGTCGCCGGAAGGGCGGTGGTGGGAAGCGTCATGTCGGTCATGCTCCTGTCCTTGCTGTTTGTTGCCATGGCCTGCCGTGCGGCTCGTGCGGTCAGCCGATCTGCACTTCTTCGCGCAGGTCGTGCCAGATGTCCTTGGAAATTTCGATGAAGCGCGGGTCGTAGCGCACTTCCGACATGACGCGCGGGCGCGGCAGGTCGATCTCGTACACGCGCTTGAGCGTCGCGGGGCGCGCGGTCAGGACGAACACGCGGTCGGCGAGCGCGATCGCCTCCTCGAGATCGTGCGTGACGAACACGACCGAACCCTTGTTGGCGGACCACAGCTGCAGCAGTTCGTCCTGCATCAGCGTGCGCGTCTGCATGTCGAGCGCGGAGAACGGCTCGTCCATCAGCAGGATTTCCGGCTGGTTGATGAAGGTCTGCGCGAGCGCGACGCGCTTGCGCATCCCGCCGGAGAGCTGGTGCGGGTAGTGCTTGGTGAACTTGTCGAGGCCGACCTTGCGGATCCATTCCTCGGCCTGCGCATACGCGACGTCCTTCGAGCGGCCGCGAAACAGGGGGCCGGCCGCGACGTTGTCGATCACGTTGCGCCACGGGAACACGGCGTCGGCCTGGAACACGAAGCCGATGCGCGGGTCGATCCCGTCGACCGGGCGGCCCATCACGCGCACTTCGCCGGACACCGGCTTGAGCAGCCCGGTGATCAGGTTCAGCGTGGTCGACTTGCCGCAGCCGGTCGGCCCGACGATCGCGATGAACTCGCCGCGCGCGACGCTCATGCTGAAGTCGCGCAGCGCGACGGTGGCCTTGCCTTCCGGCGAAATGAAGCGGCACGACACGTTGCGAAACTCGATCGCCGGTGTGCTCGGGGAGACTGCCTGGTTCATCGCATTCGTCCTGCGGGTGAAGAGGGCGCCGCATCGTGGCGACGCCGGGCCGGTCAGCCGGGCCGGAACGGGGCACGCACGGCGGCGGGATCGCCGCCGCCGGCGCCGGTACCGATGTGGGTTACTTCGCGTTCACGAAGTCGTTCGTATAGGTGCGCGCCAGGTCGATGTGCTTGCCTTTCACGGACGGGTTGAACGCCGACAGCACCTTGAGCACGGTCGCCGGGCCGTCGGCCGGCATCTTCGCGTCGGCTGTATACATCGGCAGCGACGCCTTCAGCGCGGCCACGTACAGCGCCTTGTCCTTCTGGTAGTCGGCCGGCATCCTGGCGGCGATTTCCTCGGCGCTGTGCGTGTGGATGAACTGCATGGTCTTTGCGAAGGCATGCGCGAGCTTGGTCGCCTGCGCCTTGTGCGAATCGGCCCAGGCCGACTGCACGTACAGGCTCGCGGCCGGATAGGTGCCGCCGAGCGCGGCGCGCGTGCCGTCGACGGTGCGCATGTCGACCAGCACCTTGGCGTCGCCCATCTTCTCGAGCGCGGACACCGTCGGCTCGGTCGTCATCCCGGCGTCGATGCGACCCTGTTTGATCGCGGCGATGAAGCTCGCGTCGGCGCCGACCGGCAGCATCGTGTACTGCGTCGACGGCACGCCGTGCTGCAGCGCGAGGTACTGCGTGAGGAAGCTCGTCGACGAGCCGAGGCCCGTCACGCCGAGCGTCTTGCCCTTCGCATCGCCCATCGACCTGAAGGTCGGCGCCGCCTTGGTCGACACCATCTCGACTTCGCCCGGCACCTGGCCGAACACGGCGATCGCCTTCACGTCCTTGCCCTTGCTCTGCAGGTCGATCGTGTGGTCGTAGAAGCCGACGACGGCCTGCACGGCGCCCGCCAGCAGCTCGTTCTCGGCGTCGACGCCGGCCGGCTGCGACAGCAGTTCGACGTCGAGCCCTTCGTCCTTGAAGTAGCCGAGCTCCTGCGTGAGCCGCGCGGGCAGGTAGATCAGCTTCGCGATCCCGCCGACCATGATCGTGATCTTGCCGCCGTCGTCGGCGAAAGCGGGGTGAGCGGCGAGCGCGCAGCTCAGGCTGGCTGCCACGGCGAGGGTGCGCAGGATGGGTCGCATCGGGTCGTCTCCTTCGTTGTAATCGTATGGCGCGATGCTTGCTGCATCGTCCTGACGAGTATAGGGACACGAAACCTTCTGCAACCTTTCGCGGGGGGGCGGATCAGTTAGGGGTTTTCCACGAATCCGACGCGAATGCCCGAAGAGCGCCCCCCAGCCGGATTGCGCCGCAGGTTTGAATGGCAACAGGCCTATCTATGCTGATTTCTCAGCATTACGCTTTGGCAAGCACGAAGAGAATTATTCATTGAGCTGAGCCCGGGCCGACTACGGAAGTACAGCTCCACGGCAAAAGCCGTGGCCGACGAGGACTCATCGCGTTGGCAACTTGCCGCCTTTGGTTCCTCGTGATCTGTTCGATTCGCCTTCTGCCTTGATATTTCACTTCGATGATCCAATGAGTCTAATAGGCCGTTGAAATACCCATCGACCGGATTCAGACCACTCTCGCAAATGACATGAATTCGCTCAACGGCTCGGCAATTTTGTTGCGTCACGCCGGGTTCAGCGGTAGAGCCCGGCCGGCGAAGGTATTTCCCGCCAGATTTCCTGCATTACGCGCCCTGCGGACGCACGAATCCCAACGTTCTCAGCCGCGTCAGGTTGTAGGCCGCCATCGTCAGCGTGAGCAACTGATCAACTTTCTCCAAGCCTCTCACCATCACCTGCCGGATCGGCCCGATCCGTTTGCCCCAGCCGAAGCACTGTTCGATGCATTTCCGTTTGCGCTGGCTCAGTGCGTAACCGAGATGCCGCGTCGTCCGACCATCGATTGCACTTCCGCCGGTGCGCTTCGTGTTGCGTGCGACGTGCGGCGTCACGTTGTATTCGCGGCAGGCCTTCACAAATCCACGCGTGTCGTACGCCTTGTCTGCGCCCACCGTAATACGCACGTCCGAACCCGACACATCGCGCAGCATGTCCGTCGCCACTTTGCGTTCCGCTCGGCCATTCGCCTCGCTGGCCTGAACGTTCACGACCAGACCGTGCCGGTTATCCGTCAGCACATGGCCCAGGTAACTCGGCAAGGCTGGCGCGGCATTGCTCTTGCGATAGAGCCGGCTCTCACCGTCGCTCTTCGATTCGTGCGTTTCATTACTGCGCGATTCGCCATGCCAATTGTCAGGCGGACGATCATCGTCCCCGCCATCCTTGCGCCGGATGCTCTTGTGGCTGGCCCACGCATGGATCAAGGTGCCGTCCACACTGAAGTGCTCGCCCGACAGCAAGCCGCGTTTATGCGCCGTTTCCACCGTCGCGTTGAACAGGTCAGTCACTGCGTCGAACTCGATCAGTCGATCCCGGTTCTTGCTGAACACCGAGTGATTCCACACCGCGTCTTCGATCGACAGGCCGACGAACCAACGGAACAAAAGGTTGTACGAGATCTGCTCGACCAGTTGCCGCTCGCTGCGAATGCTGTATAGCACCTGAAGTAGCATCGCCCGCATCAGCTTCTCCGGCGCAATGCTCGGCCGACCGCCTTTGATGTCCGCTTCGTACATCGCCGAGAACTTGGCATCCATATTCGACAGCGCCTCGTTCATCCAAGTCCGGATCGGGCGCAGCGGATGCGTTTGCGGTACGAACTCCTCCAGTCTGACTGTACTGAACAGGGATTCGTTGTAGCTGTCGGTGCCTCGCATGCTGCCTTCGTGCCTTGGGATCGGGTTCGCTACATCGTGACGGATCGGCGGGGGGATTTCAACGGCCTGTTATGGGGAGGGCTGACTTTCGCAACGGTCTTCGTGCTGCGTGATTACCCCGGTGGCCATCCCTTTTTGGTGATCGCCACCGCCCACGCTGCCCGCAACACGCTAGCAAGTTTCCTTATCTGACATGAATGCATCATCCCCGGGTCGATCGATGGATTCGTCGCCAATCGGCCGGTTCGATAGGCCCTGAACTCGCACGAAATCGTGATGACTCGGTTGCGCCTGTATCTCGGGTCGAATGACCCGCGCCTAGCGCCAGCCCAGCAGCACCCGCCCCATCGCGTCGAGCCCGATGTCGAACAGATGCGACACGAATGGCACGAGGTTCGGGATCATCAGTTGCACGAGCAACAGTCCGACCAGCATCGTGACCGGAAAGCCGATCTGGAAGATGCCGATCTGCGGCGCCGCGCGGTTCAGGATCCCGAGCGCGAGGTTCGCGATCAGGAGCGCCGCGACCACCGGCAGCGCGAGCAGCAGCCCCATCTCGAACACGGTCGCACCAAAGGCGGTGAGCGTGCGCCAGCCGGGCGCGTGCAGCAGGCCGGCGGACACCGGCAGCGACTGGAACGACGCGGCGAGCGCCGCGAAGACCTGCAGGTGGCCGTCCACCGCGAGGAACGCGAGCATCGCGATCGCGTTCAGGAACCGGCCCATCACCGGCGTCGCGCCGTTCGAATGCGGGTCGAAGAAGGTCGCGAAGCCGAGCCCCATCGACAGCCCGATGAAGTCGCCGGCCGCCTCGACGGCCGCGAACACGATCTGCATCGTGAAGCCCATCGCCGCGCCGATCAGGAACTGCGTGACGATGATCCAGATGCCCTGCGCGGAGAATACGGTGACGCCGGGCATTGCACCGAGCGTCGGCGCGACGACCAGCGCCATGAACGCGGCCACGCCGATCTTCACGCGCACCGGCACCGACGCGTGACCGACGACGGGGGCCGTCGCGACGAGCGCGAGGATCCGCACGAACGGCCACAGGAAGGCGGTCAGCCAGCCGTTGAGCTGCGCGTAGGTAACCGAGAACATCGCCGTGGAACCGGGCCTGGCCTGCCGGTCAACCGGCGCCGAGCGTCGCGACGTGCAGCAGCGTCTGCCGCAGGTAGTCGAGCATCGTCGTCAGCATCCACGGGCCGGCGATCACGAGCGTCGCGGCCACCGCGAGCAGCTTCGGGATGAACGACAGCGTCGATTCGTTGATCTGCGTCGCGGCCTGGAACAGGCTCACGACCAGGCCGACCGCGAGCGCGACCAGCAGCAGCGGCGCGGCGAGCAGCAGGCCGACCATCATCGCCTGGTGCGCCAGCGTCATCACTTGTTCGGGTGTCATCGCGCGATTCCTCCGCCGCTCACATGAAACTCTGCGCGAGCGAGCCGATCAGCAGCTGCCAGCCGTCGACCAGCACGAACAGCATCAGCTTGAACGGCAGCGACACGGTGGATGGCGACACCATCATCATCCCCATCGACATCAGCACGCTCGCGACGACCATGTCGATGATCAGGAACGGGATGAAGATCGTGAAGCCGATCTGGAAGCCGGTCTTCAACTCGCTCGTGACGAATGCGGGCACCAGCAGCGACAGCGGCACGTCTTCCGGGCCCTGCATCGGCGCGGCCTTCGAGATCTTCGCGAACAGCGCGAGATCGGTCTCGCGGGTCTGCTTCAGCATGAAGGTCTTGAACGGCGCGACGCCGCGCTGCACGGCCTGCTCCATCGGCATCGCGCCGTCGGAGAACGGCTTGTAGCCGTCGGTGTAGGCACGGTCGAGCACCGGCGACATCACGAAGAAGGTAAGGAACATCGCGAGGCCGACCAGCACCTGGTTCGGCGGCGTCGTCGCGGTGCCGAGCGCCTGGCGCAGCAGCGACAGCACGATGATGATGCGCGTGAAGCTCGTCATCATCAGCAGCATCGCCGGCAGGAACGACAGCATCGTGAGCAGCAGCATCGTCTGCACGCTCAGCGAATAGGTGGTGCCGCCGTTCGGGCCCGGGCTCGTGTTGAACGCGGGCAGGCCGGCCGCCTGCGCGCAGGCAAGCGCGGGGGCGAGGCCGAGGATCAGCACGGGCGCGAAGCGCGCCGTGCAGCGCAGGAATTCGTGTTTCATCGGAATGCAGGAACGGAAAGAGGGCACGGCGGCATGTCAGCGGTCCTTGCCGCGCCCGAGTCGCTTCGCGGCTTCGCCCGCGAGCGCGTCGCGAAAGCGCGCGCCGAACGTGCCGGGCAGTCCGCGGTCGGCCGGTGCGGCGCCGGCGGGTGCATCGGCCGGGGCCGACGCCGCCGTCAATGCGGCGGCCGAGCCGGCCGGCAGCGTATGCAGCAGCCGCACGTTGCCCGGCGCGACGCCGAGCACGAGCCAGGTGTCGCCGATCTCGACGATCGTCGCGCTTTCCTTCGCGCCGAGCCCGACGCTCGACACGACCTTCAGCGGGCCGCCGCGTCGCGCGGGCTGGAACCCGAAGCGGCGCGCGAGCCACGCGCAGCCGAACACGAGACCGATCACGACCGCGAGCCCGACGAGCGTCTGCAGCACCGCGCCGACACCGAGCGACGGTGCGGCCGAACCGACGATCACGCCCGACGCGATCGCGCCGGCGTGGTTCACCGCGTTCATGTCGGCCGCGCCGGCCGGCGCGCAGGCGAGCGATGCGGCGCCGGCCGCCGCCGCTGCAGTCGCGCGGCACATGCGCCGGCCGAACGGCGCGGCTTTCATCGATTCAGCTTCCGGATGCGTTCGGCCGGCGTGATGATGTCGGTCAGCCGGATGCCGAACTTGTCGTTGACGACGACCACTTCGCCCTGCGCGATCAGGCAGCCGTTCACGAGCACGTCCATCGGCTCGCCGGCGAGGCCGTCGAGCTCGACGACCGACCCCTGCGCGAGCTGCAGCAGGTTGCGGATCGCGATCTTCGTGCGGCCCAGCTCCACGGTCATCTTGACCGGGATGTCGAGAATCATCTCGATGTCGTTGTGCGTCGAACTCGGCGCGGCCTTCGACAGCGGCTGGAACACGCCGGCGCCCGTCGCGCCTGCCTGCACCGGCTGCTGGTTCTGCTCGGCGAGCGCGGCGGCCCAGTCGTCCATGCCCGGATCTGCCTGCGCGGCGGCGGCCGATTCCGCGAGTGCGGCGTCGGCGAGCGCCTGCGGGTCGAGATCGGGCGTCTGGTTCAGCTCACTCATATCCACCTTCCTTCATCGTGTCGCTTGCGCTGATCATCTTCTGCACGCGCAACGCATATTGACCATTGAAAATGCCGTAACCGCACTCCATCACCGGCACGCCGTCGACCTTCGCGACGATCGTGTCCGCGATTTCCAGCGGCAGCACGTCGCCCGTACGCAGGTTCAGGAGTTTCTCGAAGTTCGTCGAGATCTCGGCGAGATCCGCGCTCAGCTCGACCTCGGCGGCCTGTACCTGCTGCGACAGCACGCGCACCCAGCGGCGGTCGACTTCGAGCGCCTCGCCCTGGATCGGCGAACTCAGCACGTCGCGGATCGGCTCGATCATCGAGTACGGCATGCAGATGTGCAGCGTGCCGCCGGTCGGCCCGAACTCGATCGAGAACTGCGTGACGATCACGATCTCGTTCGGCGTCGCGACGTTCGCGAACTGCGTGTGCATCTCCGAGCGCAGGAATTCGAACTGCAGCGGCCGCACGCTCTTCCACGCGCTCGCGTACTGCTCGAACACGAGGTTCAGCAGCTTGCCGATGATCCGCTGCTCGGTTGCCGTGAAATCGCGGCCCTCGACGCGGGTGTGAAAACGCCCGTCGCCGCCGAACAGGTTGTCGACGACGAAGAACACGAGGTTCGGATCGAACACGAACAGCGACGTGCCGCGCAGCGGCTTCACGTGCACCAGATTCAGGTTGGTCGGAATCGGCAGGTTGCGGGTGAACTCGCTGTACTTCTGCACCTTCACCTGGCTCACGGAAATTTCCGCCGTGCGCCGCATGAAGTTGAAGATGCCGATCCGCAGCAGCCGCGCGAAGCGGTCGTTGATGATCTCGAGGCCGGGCATCCGGCCGCGGACGATCCGTTCCTGCGTCGCGATGTCATAGGGGCGGACGCCCGACGTGTCGCGCTGCTCGTCGACTGTATCGGTTTCGCCCGTGACGCCCTTGAGGAGAGCGTCGACCTCCTCCTGGGACATGAACTCCTGGTGGCCCATGCGCGCTCCTTTTTCGGCCGCGTTACTGGACGACGAATTCGGTGAACAGCACGTCGTCGACCTTCGCGCGCTCGTTGCCCGGCTGCGTCGGTTGCCCGATCAGATCCCGCAGTTCCTTCGCGAGCGCACGCTTGCCGTCCGGCGTCGCGAGATCCTCGGGATGCTTGTTCGACAGCGCGAGCAGGATCCGGCTGCGGATTTCGGGCATCCGCGCGGTCAGTTGCTCCTGCGCCTTCGGGTCGGTGAGCTTCAGCGACAGGCCCACGCGCAGGTAGTGCTGCATGCCGTCGTCCGACTGCAGGTTCACGGTCAGCGGGTCGAGCGGGAAGAACACCGGCGCGGCGAGCGGCGCAGGCTCGGCGTGCGTGCCCGGATGGCCGACGCCTGCCTTGCTCATGAACACGTACATGCCGGCGGCGGCAGCGGCGGCAGCGCCCAGCGCGATGACGGCGATGAGCGCGATGCGCTTGAACTTGCCCGACGAAGCCGGCTTGTCGGCAGTCGGGTTTGCGGTCGTGGAGGCCATGTGAATGCTTGCGTGATATCTCGTAGCATGCATTGTTCGGCATCCGGGCCGGGCGCGATGGGTGGAAAAGAGGGGGGATTTGCGGCTATCTCAGCCGATTGTCGGCCGGGTGTCGGCTCGATGCAGGGTGGCAGCGGCGGGGAAGCGGCCATGCGGAACGCGGCACGGCCGGCGGGCGCCCGGGCTGCGAATGGAAACGGCGGGCCGGGCCGGCAACGGCGCCCGCCCGGACATCGTCAGGTCGGCAGCAACGACAGCAGCGGCGCGATCAGCACCATCGCGACACCCGCGATCATCATCGTGAGGCTCGACACGACGCCTTCCTCGCTGCCGATCTCGCGCGCCTTCGCAGTGCCCACGCCGTGGGCAGCGGCGCCGAACAGCGCACCGCGCGCGAGCCGCGTGCGCATCGGCACCAGCGCCAGCACGATTTCGCCGAGCAGCATCCCGCAGATGCCGGTCGCGATCACGAACAGCGCGGTGAGGTCCTTCGGCGCGTGGATCTTGTCGGACACGGCGAGCGCAAACGGGGTCGAGACCGAACGCGTCATCAGCGAGCGCTGCAGCTCCGGCGACAGATGCAGCAGCTTCGCGAGCAGCAGCGACCCGCACACGCCCGCGCCGATCCCGACCGCGACGCCGACCGACAGCGACAGCCAGTGGCGGCGGATCAGGTCGCGATACTCGTAGATCGGCACCGCGAACGCGATCGTCGCCGGGCCGAGCAGCCACATCAGCCAGCGCGTGTCGCGGAAATAGACCGAATACGGCGTGCCGGTCAGCAGGACGAGCAGCACCAGCACGCCCGGCACGAACACGAGCGGCGAGAACAGCAGCGTCTTCTTGTACGCGTAGAGCCGCTTCGACGCGAAATACAGCACGACCGTCAGCACGAAGCAGCCGACGGAGATCGCGGTATTCACGTGGTCGGCGGACAGGTTCGACGGCAGCGTAAACATCGCGGGCTCCGGCTCAGTGGACCGACACGGCGGCGAGGCGGGCGCGGCGGCGTTCGGCAAACACGCGCTGCGCGGCGAGCCGGCGTTCGAGCTTCGCGGCGAGGTCGACCGCGACGGCCACCGCGACCATCACGAATGCGGTGCCAGCAAGCATGACCAGCGCGATGCGCCAGCCGTCCTCGCGGAACAGCCCGCCGTACTGGACCGCCGCGACGGCGGCCGGCACGAAGAACAGCAGCATGTCGGATAGCAGCCAGTTCGCGCCGTCCTTCACCCATGCCGGCGCAACGCGGCCCGAGAACAGCAGCGCGAGCAGCACCGCGAGACCGATTACGCCGGACGGCACCGGCAGCCCGACCGCGCGCACGGCCCAGTCGACCCCCATCCACAGCACGCCGAGCGCGGCGGCCTGCAGCACGATCCGGCCGGTGCGCGCAACGTTGCCTGAAGCGGCGGGGCGGGCGACGGTCGTAGCGGTCGGCTTGTTCATGGCGGGCTCCATACGGATAAGTCTGTCGATGGCCTCAGTATAGGGTTTCCCCTAACCATAAATAAAATGACTTGTCTCTATCCTTGTCATTCCAATTCGGAATTCAGTTGCGGCTTGCCGCACCAATCTGGGGAGTGATCGATGGAATTGCGCGCGCTGCGGTACTTCGTCGAGGTGGTCCGTCAGCAGAGCTTCACAGCGGCCGCCGACCGCCTGTTCGTCACGCAACCGACCATCAGCAAGATGGTGAAGGCGCTCGAGGACGAGATCGGCTCGCCGCTGCTGCTGCGCGACGGCCGGCAGATGGTGCTGACCGACGCGGGGCGGATCGTGTTCCAGCGCGGCCAGGACGTGCTCGCCGCGCAGGCGCAACTGCAGTCGGAGCTGAACGATCTCGGCACGCTAGGGCGCGGCGAGCTGACGATCGGCATTCCGCCGCTCGGAGGGTCGCTGTTCACGCCGATCATCGCCGCCTACAAGCAGCGCTATCCGAACATCGAGCTGAAGCTGTTCGAGCAGGGCGCGCGGATGATCGAGGCCGCGCTGACGTCGGGCGAGCTGGAACTCGGCGGGCTGCTGGAGCCGGTCGACCCCGGCACATTCGACCGGCTGCCGATGGTGCATGCACCGCTGTGGCTCGTTGCGCCGCGCGAGTCGCGCTGGGAGGATCACGCGGCCGTGCCGCTCGCCGACCTCGCCCGCGAGTCGTTCGTGTTCTATGCGGAAAGCCTCGCGCTGCACGACGCGGTGCTCGACGCGTGCCGGCAGGCCGGCTTCACGCCGTCGATCGTGAGCCGCAGCGGTCACTGGGATTTCATGGCGGCGCTCGTGCATGCGGGCGTCGGCATCGCGCTGTTGCCGGAGCCGTACTGCCGCCGGCTCGACACGCGGCAGTTCACGTGCCGGCCGATCGTCGAGCCGGAGATCACATGGGCGATCGCGCTCGGCTGGCTGAAGAAGGGGTATCTGTCGCACGCGGCGCGGGCATGGCTCGAGGTCGCGCGGGCGACGCTGCCGATCGCGTCGGGCGACGATCTCGCGTTCGGGGGATTGCGCGCGAGGGAGTGATGCCGGCCACGCGGGCGGGCGAGCGCGGCGGCGAACGGACGGGGAGCGCCCGCCCGCCGCGCGTTCAATGCCCCATCGCCGGCCCCGCGCCCTTCTTCGGCTTCGTGATCCATACGAGCGCCGCCAGTACGATGAACACGCCCGCCGACAGGTGGAAGAAATCGTTGGTCGCCATCATGAAGCCCTGCTGCGTGACGAGCTGGTTGAGCTGCGCATTGGCCGTCTGCCCGACGATGCCGAGCTGCGCGAGCGCTCCCTGGTAGTCGGTCGTGTTCTGCGCGTAGACGCTCACCGATTCCGACAGCCGCGCGTGGTGGTAGATCGCGTCGTTCTCCCAGAACGTCGAGCTGACCGCGGTTCCGATCGCGCCCGACAGCGTGCGCAGGAAGTTCGACAGCCCCGACGCGCTCGCGAGCCGCTCGTCCGGGATGCTCGACAGCGTGATCGTCGTCATCGGCACGAAGAAGCACGCGACGCCGATACCCTGCACGAGCCGCGGCAGGATCACGTGGTTGAACGGCACGTCGAGCGTAAACGTCGAGTTCCAGACCGACACGATCGCGAACACGATGAACGCGAAGCTCGCCACCATCCGCAGGTCGAGCCGGTGCATGTTGCGCCCGATCAACGGCGACAGCACCAGCGCGAGCAGCCCGACCGGCGCGGTCGCGAGGCCCGCCTTGCCGGCCGTGTAGCCCATCACCGTCTGCAGCCACAGCGGAAAGATCACGACCGAGCCGAAGAACGCCATGAAGCCGAACGAGATGATCAGCGCGCCGAGTGCGAAGTTGCGGTCCTTGAAGAGCGACAGGTCGACCACCGGCTCCTTCTCCGTTGCTTCCCAAACGAGCATGAACGCGAGCGACACGACCGCGATCAGCGCGAGCGCGACGATGAAGGTCGAGTTGAACCAGTCGCGGTCCTTGCCGAGGTCGAGCATCATCTGCAGGCACGACACGCCGATCACGAGCAGCGCGAGGCCGATCGCGTCGATCCGCTGCTTGGTCGTCTTCGTCTCGCGGCCGCGCAGCAGGAAATACGCGCAGGCCGCGGAGAAGATGCCGATCGGCAGGTTGATGTAGAAGATCCACGGCCACGTGTAGTTGTCGCTGATCCAGCCGCCCAGTAGCGGGCCGAAGATCGGCGCGACGATCACTGTCATCGCCCATAGCCCGAGCGCGAGCCCGCGTTTCGCGGGCGGATAGCTGCGCATCAGGATCGTCTGCGACAACGGCACCATCGGGCCCGACACGAGACCCTGCAGCAGCCGGAACGCGATCAGCGTCTCGAAGTTCGACGCGAAGCCGCACAGCGCCGATGCAATCGTGAACGCCAGCACCGACAACGTGAACAGGCGCACCTCGCCGACCCGCCGGGCGAGCCAGCCCGTGAGCGGCACCGCAATCGCGGACGCGACGGAATACGACGAGATCACCCACGTGCCTTCGCTCGTCGCGACGCCGAGGCTGCCCGAGATGGTCGGCACCGCGACGTTCGCGATCGACGTGTCGAGCACTTCCATGAAGGTACCGAGCGCGAGCCCGACGGTAAGCAGCGCGAGCGCGCCACCGGTGAGCGGTGCGGGTTCGGCCGCGGACGGCGCGGCGGATGCCGTGGTGGCGGACATCGGAATCTCCTAGACGCGGCGCGCGCGACGCGCCGGCACAACGCACGGGCGCGCGATACCGCGCGGCCCGTCCGGATGGAACAGGGTAGCAGGGAAGCGAAAGACCACGTGCCTCGTCATCTTCTGCCCAGACAGATAAATAAGCGAATGCTTAACCTAGACATCGTGTCTCCGTGCGCTCAGCGATCGGGGTCGTCGGGAGTCGGACAGCCCGCGTCGCCGGGCCCGTTCGCGATGAAGCGTTGCAGCAGGCCGGTGAGCATCGCGAGTTCGTCGGCCGAGAAGCCGGCGAGTTGCGCGTTCAGCGCGGTGGCGATCAGCGACGGCAGCGCGCGGGCCGCGTCGGCGCCGCGCTCGGTGAGCGTCAGCTCGATCATCCGGCGGTCCTGTTCGCTGCGCGAGCGCGCGACCAGGCCCTTGCGCTCGAGGCGGTCGAGCATCCGCGTCATCGATCCGCTGTCGTACGACATCTTGCGCGACAGCTCGAACGGCGTGCGGGCATAGCCGCGCGACAACAGCAGGATCACGCCGATCTGCTGCGCGGTGAGGTCGAATGGCTCGAGCGCGCGGTCCATCCGCTCGACGAGCGCCTGCCGGGCCTTGGTCAGGTAATAACCGAGGCTCGTTTCCAGTGCGATGGTGTCGGGATCGTAGAGGCCGCCGTTCATGCGATTTGCGCGCGCAGCAACAGTGCGTTTCAGGTCAAAACGCGCCCAGTATCTTGAAAAATGATTGCTTAGTCAATATTATTTCAGTCAATCAGTTACGACGTGCATGTTGCACTGCCGGAGACGATGTTCTGACCGCTTCGCCCGCGCTGCCGGGCACCCCGAGGATGTTCGCGATGCTGTCCCTGAAAAATGCCGCCGGCGCGCTGCGCCGCAACCTGACCGATACCGCTCATCACGTGGTTTCCGGGCCGCACCGCGGCTGGAAGATCGCGCTGTACGTGACGATGCTGGTGGTGCCGGGAGGGTCGCTCGCGGCGCTCGGGTTCGCATGGTTCGATCATCGCCGGCAGCGCAATGCGAAGGGCGCCGTCCGCCGCACGGGCCAGCCGTCGGCCACGGAGCCGTCGTCATGGCGGTCCGCCGCCGAATCCGTCCCGGTGCCCGTGCGCTGCCACTGACGCCACCGTCATCACGCCGCTCCCGCCATCCTGACCGGGCACCGGCCGCGCGATGCGCGGCCCGTCGTCGTGCCCGCCGCGCGCCTGTCACACCCGCAAGCGATCCGTAATGGCCGGTAAACCGGCCGGTCGCGCCGGTAACACATTCGTGCCGTTGCACACCGTACCCTTGGGGCTGCGCAGCAACCCCGCCGTCAGTTACCATTTGTCCGCCAGCGGCACAACGACCGCATCGCGCGACGCCGCTCGCCGGCCGTCGCGCCCAGACAGGAAAACCACGATGCCGTACGCCCCCCTCCCGCGCGCCCTTCGCCCGCTGAGCGCCGCCGTCGCCGTTGCGACGGCCGTGCTGCTCGCCGGCTGCGCCGTCGGGCCCGACTACCATCGGCCCGACACGTCGATCCCCGCCGCATACAAAGAAGCGCCGGCCGGCTGGAAGGTCGCGCAGCCTGCCGACCGCACCGACCGCGGCCCGTGGTGGACGGTCTACAACGATCCGCAGCTCGACGCGCTGATCGACAAGCTCAACGCGTCGAACCAGACCATCGCACAATCGGCCGCCGCGTACCGGCAGGCCCGTGCACTCGTCACCGAGGCGCGCGCCGCGTATTTCCCGACCGTCGGGCTGACCGCATCGGGCTCGCGTTCCCGCGCGGGCCGTACGTCGGTGTCGTCGGGCACGTCGTCGAATTTCAGCAGCAGCTCGTCGATCAGCAACAGTTACAGTGTCGGCCTCGATGCGAGCTGGGAACCTGACCTGTGGGGCAAGGTGAGCCGCACCGTCAGCGCGCAGCGCGCCGGCGAAGCGGCCGCCGCGGCCGATCTCGCGAACGCGCGGCTGTCGCAGCAGGCGCTGCTCGCGCAAACCTATTTCCAGTTGCGCACGTCCGATGCGCTGCAGAAACTGCTCGACGACACCGTGAAGTCGTACGGCGAATCGCTGAAGCTCACGCAGAACCAGTACGCGCAAGGCGTGGCCGCGCGCGCGGACGTGATCCAGGCGCAGACGCAGCTGCAGAGCGCGCAGGCGGCGTCGATCGACAACGGCGTCGCACGCGCGCAGTACGAGCATGCGATCGCGACGCTGGTCGGCGAACCTGCGTCCACGTTCTCGCTGCCACCGGCCCCGCTCACGGCCGAACCGCCGATCACGCCGGTCGACGTGCCGTCCGCAGTGCTCGAGCGCCGGCCCGACATCGCGGCGGCCGAACGCCGCGCGGCCTCCGCGAACGAGCAGATCGGCGTCGCGATTTCCGCGTTCTTCCCGACGCTCACGCTGTCGGCGAGCGGCGGCTTCCAGAGCTCCGTGTGGTCGCAACTGTTCACGCTGCCCGCACGGTTCTGGACGGTCGGCCCGCAACTCGCCGCGACGCTGTTCGACGCGGGCCTGCGCGCCGCGCAGACCGACGCCGCCCGCGCGACCTACGACGAGAACGTCGCCGCGTATCGCCTCGCGGTGCTCACCGCATTCCAGGACGTTGAGGACAACCTTGCGTCGCAACGCATCCTCGCGCAGGAAGTGGACGTGCAGCGGCAGGCCGTCGACAGCGCCGAGCACTCGCTCGCGATCGTCACGAACCAGTACAAGGCCGGCACGGTCGCGTATCTGAACGTGCTGAGCGCACAGACCACGGCGTTCACCGCGCAGCAGAAGCTCGCGACGATCGCCGGCCAGCGGATGGTGTCGTCGGTCGGGCTCGTGAAGGCGCTCGGCGGCGGCTGGAATACGTCGGAGATGGCGCGCGAAACCGGCGACATGGCCGCGCCGGCACCGGCGTCGGGGGCCGCGTTGCCGGCTGCAACCGCGCCAGTGGCCACCGCGCCGCTCGCGCAGAAGTAGAGTAGAAGCAGGAACGGAAAAGGCGACGCTGCTGTGCGCGTCAGCGCATCGCGTCGCCGAAGATCAGCGACACCTGGTTGTTGCCGATCGGATGACCGAGCAGGTTCAGCAGCCCGGCGAGGTTCGCCTGCTGCTCCGGCGCCGCATGCGCGGTGCCGCGGAACGATCCCTGACCGGGGCCGAAGCTGCCGTGCCCCTCGAGGAACAGCGGCCCCTGCGTCGTCGACAGGTCGAGATCGGCCCCCGTCCCCTTCGCCTGCAGCACCGCACGGTACGACCCGAGCGGCTTCACGCGCGACACGCGCGAACTCATCGAATCGATCGTCACCGTCAGCTGGCCGTACGCGTTGTTGCCGAGCAGGCGCCAGTCGGTCCAGCCGAGCCGCATGTCGCCCTGCAGGTCGAGCGTGTTGAACGGCGTGCCGAGCCCGGCGAGCAGCGACGCGGGCACGGCCATCGTGCCCGCCGACAGCACCGCGCCGCGCCACGTCGCGTCGAGCGTGACCGCATCGGGCATCGCCTCGGTCTGCCGCATGTGCATCCGCACGCGGCCGGTGAGGAGCGGCCAGAAGCGCGTCGTCCATTCGACGCGGCCCGGCAGCAGCGTCGCTGCGCTCTGGTCCGCGCCCGGCGCGAGCATCAGCGTGCCGGAACCCTGCCACAGCGATCCGTCCGGATCGACGAGATTCACGTGCCCGCCGGTCGCGCGCGCGAACTGCGGCGCGATCCATGCGGCCGGCGCGAGCGCGACGAGCGTCACCGCCGTCGCGAGCCCGCCTGCCGCCACCCACGGCAATGCGGCGACGAGCCGCCTGATCCCCGGCCTCATCGGCCGACTGCTGCGTGTTTCATCCACTGCGTCATTTCTGCATCGAGGGTTGCATCACGGCCGTCAGGTCGACCTGGCCGTCTTCTTTCAGCCCGGTCACGTGCGCTTCGCCGACCTGCACCTTGAACTGCCGGCGCGCGTCGTCGAGCCACTGCGTCCACACCGGGAACGGCACGTTCTTCATCTGGATCTGCACGCCGTTGCCGACGACCTGCGCCTGCGCGCCCTGCAGCCCGTGATCGGACAGCGATGCGGCAAGCGCGTCCTTCAGCGCCAGCCCGGTCGGCGCGACGCCTTGCGCGGCGGCCGTCAGCGACTTCGCCTCGTTGGCCTGCGCGGTCATCTCCGCGAGCTCGCGGCGCATCGTCGGCAGCGTGTTGCGGATCCGCGCGCTGCCTTCCTGCGCGGGCGACCACAGCACCGAATACGCGATCGCGACGGCCAGCACGGCGCCGCCCCAGCCGAGCAGCATCTTTTCGCGCTGCGAGCGCTCGCCCCAGAACTGCGCGAATGCCTGGTTCAGTTGTTCGGTGTTCATGAGCGGCTCCGGATCGTCCATTTGCCGGTGCTGCTGTCGACTTCGCCGGCCAGCCCGTTGCGTGCGAGACGCTGCGGGAAATCGGGGTCCACCTTGACCTCCGGCTTGAAGCCGACGTCAAGCCGCCGGTCGTGATAATCGAGCGATGCGATCCCGTTCAGCGGCAGCGCGCCCATCGAACGCGACAGCCCGCTCGACAGCGCGAGAAAATCGTTCGGCGACAGCTCGCCCGCCGCGAGGCGCAACTGATCGAGCTGGCGCTGCATCTGCGCGGGCGGATCGAGCACCGTGGTCGTCTTCGGGAATGCGGACAGCAACGTCTCGGTGATCTGTGCGGACAGCGCATCGCGTTCGCGCGACAGCTTCCACCAGTGCAGGTTCATCCCGATCACGGCGACGCCGAGCGTCGCCGCGGCGAGTGCGATCGGCACGCGCAGGCGCTTCAGCGTCGCCCGGTCGAAGCGCCACGGCTGCGATTCGAATTCGAACTGGCACAGATCCAGGCGCTCGCTCAGCGCGCGTCGCGCAAATGCGTCGAACGACAGCGGCTGCGCACCCGGCAGCAGCGGGCCGTCGCTGGGGCCGACCGATGCGAGCCGCGGCTCCGCGCCCGGTTCGCCGAGTTCGTACAGCTCGACATCGCCGCCGCCCGAGAGCGCGGCGAGCGTGCCGCTGGCGCGCGCGGCAGGCGCCGCAAAGCCTTCGCCGAGCGCGCCGCGCGCGATCGCGAGTTCGAGGCGCGGCGCACCGGCCGCGGCCGGCTGCGCGCCGGCTTCGACGAGCACCGGTTCGACTGCGGTCGCGAGGCCAAGCACAGTGGCCACCGCGGTCGGGCGCGCGAGCGGCTCGGCCGCATCCGTGATCGCGGTGGCTTGCGCGGTGTCACCGTCGGCAGGCGTGTCCGGGGCAGCTTGCGCCGCCGCGGCGCGCGGCGCTGGAAGGCAGCGCGTCGCCGGCACCGCGCTCAGGTGCCGGTGGCCGGCTGCGGTGAACGCGTCGCAGATCGTGCGGAACCACGCGCGGTCGACGACGGCCAGCACACGGCGCCCGTCGGGCAGTGCGGCCGGATCGAGCGCGATGTGGCAGCCTGCCGGATCCTGGATCAGCTGATCCTCGACGATGTTGGGCAACGCCTGGCGCAGCTTCGGCCCCTTGAGCGGCGGCACGGTCGCGGCCAGCAGCAGCACGTCGCGCGCGGCGACGATCAGCACCGTCGCGTTCGCGCGCGGCAACAGCGTGAGCGCGGCGCGGCCCGCACGCTGCACGTGGCCGGCCTTGTCGACGAGCGTAAACGGCAGCTCGGGCCACTGCCATTCCTGTAACGGCACGGCCGGCTCGCGCGGCGGCAAAGAAACAATCAGCGTGCTCAAGAGCTCCTCTCCCGGATGGCGTCGTTATAGCTGGTCGCGGATGCGCACGACCCGCGTCGAGTGCGTGGTCGGATCACGATACACGAGCGAGGTGCGATCGACCTCCGCGCGATCGTGCTGGATCCGGCCATGCACGATGAAGTAACTCGAATTGACGTCGACGAGGCTCGAGTCGATCGTCACGTTCGGCGCGCCGGCACCGCGCAGCGCGAGCTGCACGTCGCCGACGTTGCGGAAAAACACGGTCTCGCGGCGCGACACGAGCGCCTGCGCCGACGACACGCTCATCCCCGGCACGAGTGCGGCGATCACCTCGGCCGGCGCGGTGTTCATGTTCACGGGCGTCGTGGTCGGCAGCACGGTGACGAACGGGCGCAGCCGCGCGACCATCTCGGGCGTCACGCCGTCGACGTCGAGCAGGCTGTCGACGCCCGTCATCATGAGCGGGGCGGGCCCGCGGTCGCCGCCGGACATCCCCGGGTCATCGGTGAAGTTGCCTGCCATGTCGCCGCCGGGCACCGGCGCGGTGGCGGCCGTCCCGGCGCCGGGCAGCGTCGGCGTCTGGAAACGCGTTGCCGAATGCATGAGGCCCGCGCGCATCTGCAGCGCGATCCGCTTCGCGAGCGCGCCGTCGTAGCCGAGCGTCGCCAGCAGCCGCTGGAACGCCTGGAGCTGCATCACGTTGAGTTGCAGCACGCCGGGCGCCGGCGACGACACGAGGTTGCGCAGGTTGAACTTCGCCTGCGCATCCTCGATCGATCCGGAGATGTAGGTGTCTTCGCCACCGCCGTCGTTGGGCGCGCCGATCCGGCCGAGGAAGTCGGACAGCTTGGTCTTCGCGATCGGCACGGCCCAGATCCCGCCGAGATAGGTGATGCCGGGCGCCGTGTCGCCTTCGGAGCGCAGGATCATCCGCGTCCAGTCGAGCGCACCGCGCGCGACCCACTGCGCCTGCGCAAGCACGCGCTGGTTCTCGATGCGGCGAATCTGCACCTGCTGGCGCCACAGCATGCCCGACACGAGGATCGCCGACAGCGCGACGACAAGCAGCGCGGTGATGATCGCCGCGCCGCGTTCGCGGCGTCCGCGCGCCGGCACGCGCGTGGCGGCGCGGGCGGCGAACCGGAAACGGGGAGGGCGCGCGGGCATCGTCATTCCCCGACGAGGAAGATACGCGTGACGGGCACGCGCAGCGACGTCGCGCCGATGCTGACCTGCAGCCCCGTCACCGCGCGCGTCGGCGGCGCGTTGCCGATCTGCGGCACCTTCAGCGCATCGTTGTTCTGCGCGAGCGCGTCGTTGGCCGTCTGCAGATTGGTGGTCCAGCCCACGCGCGGCACGTACAGTTTCGCGTCGATCGCACCGACGCCGCCCATCAATGCGACCCCGCTCCAGCCGTCGACGCTGCTGTCCTTCAGCACGTCGTGCAGCCGGTTCGCATCGTCGATCGGCGGCGACGCATAACGCACGACGCGCCCGCCGGCGATCCGGTAACGGACCACCTGCAGCCGCGGCGCGGCGCCCGGCACGTCGAGCTCGCGAACGATCTGCAACGTGTTGCCGGCGACGCCGATCGCCGGCTGGCCGGCCTCGTCGTCGGTCGCGGCGAGCCGCGCGTCGATGCGCATCTGGTCGAACATCTGCGCGAACACGCGCTCGTCTTCCATCGCGGACGCGACCTTGTCGCGACCGCGCATGATCTGGTCGAGCCCGCGCCACGCGAGGATTGCGACCACCGCGAGGATCGCGATCGCGATCATCAGTTCGATCAGCGTGAAGCCGCGCACGCGGCGCGAGCCGACGAAACGCGCGGGCCGGCGCCGCGGCGGCGCGTCAGAGCGGACGGCTGGTTTCATTCGCGACCACCGTCACCATCTGTGCGAGCACGCCGGCGCGCCCCGGCATGCTCACCGAAACCTGCACGCGCCGGAACACGGGGTTCGGCGTCGTGCTCACACGCTGCGTGCAGACGAGCTGCACGTTGCCTTGCGAACAGTCGAAACTCTGCTCGCCGACCTCCGGCCACGCATGCGTGAGCCGCAATTGCGCGAGCGCATTGTCCGCGCTCCAACCGGCGAGCAGCCGGCGATGGAGATCGGACGCATTGGTCGCCATCGTGCCGACCGCACGGATCGACGCGGCGAGCGCGACGGCGATGATCGTGAGCGCGACGAGCACCTCGATCATGGTGAAGCCGCGTGCGCCGGAGAAAGTGCCGTTGGCGCGCCCCGAGCGAAACCCTTTCGAGAAGCGGAACGAAGCAAGCGGGAAGGGCATACGACGACGCATCGTCACTGCACCTCGTAACGACCGTTGCCGGTGCCGACGATCGTCGCGCTGCCGACGGCCGAATGCAGCGTCACGCGCACTGGCGTGTCGATGCTTTCGGTGCCGAACACGACGCGGCTCGCATGCGTGTCGGACCCCGGATAGTCGATCTCGGCGCTCGTGACGCCGCCGTCCCAGTCGCGCGGGCGCAGCAGGTCGTCGCGCAGCGTGCGCCAGCCGTCGGGCGAGCTCACGTCGAAACGGAAGCCGTGTGCGGTGGGCTGCCACGCGATCGGGTGTGCGCGCACCTGTGCTTCGTCGCCGGCGGTCTCGAACAGCAGCGCGATGCGCTGCGCCTCCTCGCGCAGGTCGGTACGCGGATTGCGCGTGAGCGACAGCGACGCGAGCGACACCAGGAGGCCCGCGATCACGAGCACGACGAGCATCTCGAGCAGCGTGAAGCCGTGTGCGCGCGTTGGCGCGGCAGCCATGGCCGCGCCGCGCCGCACATGGCCGGCGCGACTGTCGCGAGCTGAGCGCAACGGCGTGCGAAGGGCGGGCATGAAAATGAAGAACGGGAACGGAAGTCGGGCCGGTCAGCGCACGCTTACTGCCACGAACCGATGTCGGTGTCGTTGCCGTCGCCGCCTTCCTTGCCGTCGGCGCCGTAGCTGAACACGTCGATCTCGCCGTGCACGCCCGGGTTCAGGTACTTGTACCCGTTGCCCCACGGATCGTTCGGCAGGCGCTCGAGATAGCCGCCGTCCTTCCAGTTGTTCGGGATCGGATCGGTGGTCGGCTTCTGGATCAGCGCGGTCAGGCCCTGTTCCTGGGTCGGATAGCGGCCGTTGTCGAGACGGTACAGCTTGAGCGCCTGCATGATCGTGCCGATGTCCTGCTTCGCGGCGATACGGCGCGCCTCGTCGGGGCGACTCATGATCTTCGGCACGATCAGTGCCGCCAGGATCCCGAGGATCGCGACCACCACCATGATCTCGATCAGCGTGAAACCGCGCTGACGGCGCACGGCCGCATTACGGCGAGTGATCCACGTTTGCATGACTGACTACCTCTTTCCAAAAAAATGTCGTCGATTGAGTGACGCACCCGGTGTGCATTCCGGAATGCTTGCCTGACGACAAGCTTCCGACACCCCGGGCACGGAGCACGCATTGTAAGGCGCGCATTGCCGAGGGCTTTCACCCAACGCAAATTTCATATACATCCGTACAATAGCGCGCATGAACGCGCTCTCGATCCGGATCCTATCCCTCGCCCTCTTCGCGGGTTTGTGCGCGACGGCCACCTACTGGGTCGTCACGCTGTCCGCCCGTGAAGCGCCGCTGCCCGCCGCCGCCGCGCGGCTGCCGATCCGCACCGAGGACGCCGCCGCGCTCTTCGGCGGACAGCTCGACAAGAATCCCGTGCAGGACATCCACCTGTTCGGCATTCTCGCGCTCGCTCACGGCGCCGCCGCGATCGTCGGCGTCGGCGGAGAGCCGCCGCGCGCGGTGCCGCTCGGCGCGGAAGTCACGCCCGGCGCGAAACTCGCCGAAGTCCGCAGCCGCTCGATCATCGTCGACCGCAACGGCGCCCGCGCCGAAATCCAGCTCCCCGCGAACACGCCGTCCCCCGCGATCTACATGCGCTGAACGGCGCCGGCCTGACCGACCGTCGGGCCGTCACTGCACCATGTTGTTCAGTTCGATGATCGGCAGCATCACGGCCAGCACGATCACGAGCACAATGCCGCCCATCGCCAGGATCAGGAGCGGCTCGAGCAGGCTCGTCAGGAACATCGTGCGACGCTCGAGCTCGCGCGCCTCGCCTTCCGCTGCGCGGTCGAGCATCGTCGTCACGTCGCCCGTCGCCTCGCCGGAGCGAATCAGGTGCACCAGCACCGGCGGAAAGGTCTTCACGTTGTTCAGCGCGCGCGACAGCGCGGAACCTTCGCGCACGCGCACGATCGCATCGTCGATGTTCGCGCGCATCGCGCGGTTCGATAGCGTCTCGCCGGCCGCCTGCAGCGCGCGCAGGATCGGCACGCCGGCCGCGGTGAGAATGCCGAGCGTGCTCGCGAAACGCACCGTGTTGTAGCCGCGCACGAGCTTGCCCGCGAGCGGTGCGGTCAGCACCCAGCGGTCGAACGCAAGCCTCGGCCCGTCGCGCGACAGCGTCGACTTCACGAACCACACGACCAGCGCGACCGCGATCAGGATCGCCCACCACCAGTGCCGCACGAAGTCCGACAGCGCCATCATCACGATCGTCAGCACGGGCAGTTGCTGCTTCGTGCTCGCGAACACGTTCACGACCTGCGGCACGACGTAGCTCAGCAGGAACGTGACGATGCCGAACGCGATCAGCGTGACGATGCCCGGATACGTGAACGCCAGCAGGATCTTCTGCTTGAGCGCATTGCTCTGCTCGATGTAGTCGGCCAGGCGCGACAGCACGATGCCGAGCTTGCCGGTGTGCTCGCCCGCGGCGACGAGCGCCCGATAGATTTCGGGGAAATCGCGTGGATGCTGGCCCAGCGCATTCGCGAGCGAATGGCCGCCGAGCACCTCGGCGCGGATCGCGGCCATCAGTTCACGGATGTAGTCGCGCTCGGCCTGCTCGGTCAGCACGCCGAGCGCCTCGTCGAGCGGCAGCCCCGCGATCAGCAGGCTTGCGAGTTGGCGCGTGAGGATCGCCTGCTCGCGCTGCGACAGCTTGCGCCCGAACGCCAGCCGCTGCGCACGCGCCCCGCGGCCTGCGCTGGCCGCGGCGTCGCCCACGACCG
>NZ_JAGIXF010000160.1:0-7326 GCF_021483755.1 Burkholderia sp. WTPI3
ATACCTGATGCTGGCCCTCGAGCAAGGGCTCGCGTGCGCAACTGTTGCCGCTGGTTCCGTGGGTACTGGCCATCATCGCCATGTCGATCGTGCTGCACGGCATTTCAGCCGCGCCGCTCATGCGCCGCTATGCGTGAGATCCGGGCGGACGCCGTGGCGCGCTGCGCGCCAGGGTCGAGCGGTCCGGTGCGATGCCGTCCGGCACGCAAGGTGCCGGGCGGCCGTCTTTCCATGAACCTGCGGCGTCGATGATGTCCCGCGTCACAGCCTGCCCAGCAGCATCAGGACGAGCAATACGATCAATACAAGGCCCAGCAATCCGCTTGGACCATACCCCCAGCCGTTGCTATAGCGCCAGGTCGGGATCACCCCGATCAGCAGCAGCACGACAACGATCAGTAGAAGAAGTCCCAATGACATGTCGTCTCTCCTCAATCGATCATCCGGCCGGTCATCGCGCAGTGCGTTCGCGCCGATGGCCACCGAATGCAATCGAACCGATGTTGCCTCCCGCCTCGACGCGCGCACACGCCGTTCGCGTTGAAATCTGCGGTGCCGCGTCTCGAATGCCGGAGTAGCCGGGACGTAAGCCGCCCTGCCCATTCATGCAGGACACGTGCTCGATGCACCCGGTTCGGAACGTGCATCGATTCTTTCGATATCAAGGTAGACGGACGCGGGCGTGGAGTCTGTCCGGCAACGTACCGGACGCACACGGATCATCGCGGACATCGCCGAAAAGCACCCGCATGACGATTTGAAGCGACGCTAACCGCCACTGCACGGCATCGTACCGACTCTCCCCTTTGTCTCGCCCATTCTGTGTCTGCACGCATTCGCGGCAGTGGTCGATATCGATACGCAGTACGCTCCCGTCAGGAGGAACTATGAAACATCATTCAGGCACACCACTTGATCAACGCGATCAGGCGACCCGGCAGAAGCAGCGGGAAGATCTCGCCCGCGCCGACATCGAGCGGTCCGAAAAGCGCATCCGTCAGGATGCCGGCATCAATTCCAATGCGAGCAAATGGCGTTATTCGCGTCCCGACAATCGGGCGAGATGAGCGACGCAAGGCGCCTCGTGGCCGCCACGAGGCCGGGCCAGCGTTCAGCCCCGTGTCCGGGGCCCATACCGTCCGATTTTGCGAATGGTCCGGCAGTCAGGCGCGCCGCGCGGAAGGCCCTCCGGATTCAGTGGAGATGTCCGCCGAACAGCCCGAGCAACCCGATGACGATCAGGTAGATCGCAACGATGTAATTCAACAGACGGGGCACCACAAGAATCAGAATGCCCGCGATCAACGAAACCAGCGGGCCCGCGCTCGTGAGAATGTGCATATACCCTCCGCAAGATTGAAAACGACCCATGGATCGTGGCGTTTGTCGAATTGGCGATCACCGGCGTCGGACCTGTCGGTCGCCATGCATCCCGAAACCGCGCGACCAGTAGCCGGGATCGATCCCGGAGTGCCCGACGGCAACGCTCGTCGCTGCATGACTCGATCGAGGTTATTCGTGGATATCCCTGACGCTACACACAGGCGAATGCGAATGCGGTACGAAAGCGTACCGACTGCCATCACGATGGCGCATGGCATGTTTTCGGGCGCCTTGGATGTCGTGCGCTAAGCGCCCGATACGAGGCTTCGATCGGTTCGTGGCTTCGTATCGGTGAAACAGGCGACCCATGCCAAGGAGCAATGTGATGAACAGCGATCAAGTGAAAGGCCGCATCGCGGAAGCAAAAGGAAAACTGAAGGAAATGATCGGCAAGGTCATGGGGAATCGAACGACCAGAATGCAGGGCACGGTCGAGCAGGTCGTCGGGAAGACGCAAGCCTCATTCGGTGACGCGAAAGCGCAATTCAAGAGGCGACCGTAGGGTGTTCGCGCGAACCGTTCCGAAGCGCCCGCGCGATCGGGATAATTGCGGCCGACTCGCCGGGTGCCGATAACACACATGGCACACGTCCGCACCCGGCGCATTCCGTTTCCCGGCCGGCCGTCATGATGCGGCAGTGTGTCGGGCGTCGTCGCTGTGCGCGGCGGCAAGTGGTTTGTGCTGCTCGTCTCCCACGCCGGGAAAGAATGCGTTCCACACGTCTCGAACACCTTTCGCGGCAGTCGCATCCGCTCCAATCGTCTCCTGGTCGCTCGAACTGGCCGGATCGGCGCGCAAACCTCGCCAGCGCGTAAAGGCAAGCACCGGCTTTTCCGTCCATTCGCCGTCGCCAAACTTCGCAAATGCCGTGTCCCCGCTCACCAGACGCACCTCATACCATCCGTCGCGAACAGGCGCATAGCGGTCCAGCACAAACCATCGTGTAGATTGGATTTTCATCATTGCCTCATAGGTTCATGGATCGTTGTACAGGACAAAAACGCCGGTCCCGTACGGTCGGCGCGTGCGCGCTAATCGGCGCACCGATTCAGCCATATCCGGCCCGCGGCCGTCATATTGATCGAGCCGCCGGTACGCGACTCGTTCGCGAGACCGCGAGTCAACAGTTCATTGGCTATGGCGCGCGGGATATCGGCCTGGGAATCGGGAATTCGATCAAGTGATTTGAGGGCCTCGACGGCCTCGGGCGAAAGTGGGACGTACATGACAGCCTCCTCGGTATCGAGTCCATCCTGAACCGGACGGCACGCGCTGGTCTGTACGGCAGCGACTATTCTCTGAGGGGCGGGTTCTTCAGAAACCGCTCTGCAACCCGGTGCTTCATCCGCATCGAAAATATGCTTCGGCATCCGATGTTTTCATTGCAAAACCATTGTCGGGCGCGCACACTGAGGATACCTGCCGGTTTGTTGTCAAGGCATCGGCGCCCTTGAATCCTTCGGCGTCAACGGTTGCTCTGTCAGGAGCAAAGCATGACCATCCCCACTCTCGAATATCGCGGACATGAACTTCGTGTCTATTCACAAATGCTTTTCCCGCCGTTCGGCGACCCCCACGCCCCCGGTCCGAAGCGCTTCGGTTCGATCGTACGCATCGATACGATCCCGGCGACCTCGGCAGCGGCGCCACGGTACTCGACCATTTTCGAGCATGGCGCCCCGCAGACGGCGGCGCTCGCACTCGACCTGGCGATGCAATTCGGCAAGGACATCGTGGATGGCAAGATCGCCCCTCGAGCGATCTGATTCGTCCGCCGCCTCCGTCTCGATGCGGGCACCGATTCCAATGCGAGCAAGTGGCGCCATTCGCGCCCTGGCATGCCGGTGTTCCGCATCGTAAGTCGCGGGCGGCCCCCGATAATCACGCATACCGGCGCAGGCGCATCGAAAAATCGGCGATCGCGTCGATGCCGCTCTGCTCCGCGCAACGGCACCAATTGTTGTGCAGTTCTTCTCCGCCGATCACGATGCCCAGCGGGAAAAGGTTGGCGCTCGCATCGGACGTCGCGAAATTCCGATAACCGTTCAAGTGACCGCAACCGTTGACCACGCCGCCACGCCGGGCAGCCCGAACAGCCCGACGTCGATCACGGCCAGCAGCCCGACGCCAAGATTCGGATAGCGGGCATAGACGCCGCGTTCGAGCCAGTCATCCGGCGTGCCCGATCCGTATCGGCGCAGCGTTTCCTCGTTGCGCGCTTCCGCGCGGTACAGTTCCGCGCCGCGCAGAGGCACCGTCGCGAGGCCGCGGGTTCGCGGGCTGTGCGGATCGTCCGGAGTCTTGCTCCTCGCGTGATGCTTGCGATGCACCGCGCCCCATTGCAGGGTCAGCATTCCGGTCGTCAACCACAGCCAGAACCGGAAGAAGTGATCGATGCACGGACGCAGATCCTGTGCGCGATGCGCTTGACAGCGGTGCAGGTACACCGTCACACCGATGATGGTGACATGCGTGAGCGCGATCACGACCCACGCAAGCTGCCACCAGGACAGCCTCAGCTCACCGTTCAGAAGAAATGCCGACATACCGCTCGCACTCCACGCCATGCTCGCATCCGCGCGCTTCGCCATGACGGCAGGTACGCGTATCGAATCCCTTCGGCCAACCTATTTCCCGACCTGATTGCCGACAACCCCGCCGACACCGGCGCCGATCACGGTATCTGTTCCGCGGTGGGACATGTCCCCGCAACCCGCCAGCACGATCGTCGTCATGGTGACGATCGCCGTCCCGGCCGCCACGCAATGTAGCTTTCTCATGATCATCTCCTCGGGTCGCCGCGGCGCCGTCCGGTCCGGCAACGCGCGCAAAAACCCCTGGGCTGACGTCCCGATGAAATTCGGGACGTCGATTCACGATGGGGAGTAAATCGCGCGAAGTCCGTCCGCTAACGTACCGGCCCGCATCTCGACCGACCGTCTCATGGAAGCACTGCTTGCGCCGCGCCCAGCGCCAAGCCTGGCGTTGACCTGACTTCCTTGTGGGCGACACCGTGCGGCGAACGGCTCCGTGAGCCTTGCCGCTCACGGCCGTCCCTGGCTCATCGGGAAATCGGGCCTGTTTCGGCCACCGTACCGTCGAGTTGCGAGCAACGAGATACGATAGCGAATCCGGCTCAATCCCCGCTGCGCCCGAATCGATCGGACAACTCCATCGCGCCAGATGCGAACCCAGGAGCCACGCATGCCAGACAACCCGCCCGTCACCGAAAATCACCTGCTTGCCGCATTGCCGGAGGACGAGCTTGCACGCATCATCCCGAACCTGACGATCGTCGACATGCCGCTCGGGAAAGTGCTGTACGAATCGGGCGGCCAGCTTCAACACGTCTTTTTCCCGACCACGTCGATCGTCTCCCTGCTTTATGTGATGGAGGACGGTTCGTCCGCCGAAATCGCGATCGTCGGCCATGAAGGCATGATCGGCGTGTCGCTGTTCATGGGCGGCGAAACGACCCCGAGCCGGGCCGTCGTGCAAAGCGCGGGGCAGGCGTATCGCCTCGACGCGCGCATCCTGAAAGAAGAATTCCGGCGCGGCGACGCGATGCAACGGCTGCTGCTGCGCTACACGCAGGCGCTCATCACGCAAATGGCACAGACCGCCGTATGCAACCGGCATCACTCGATCGATCAGCAACTGTGCCGCTGGCTGCTGCTCAGCCTCGACCGCCTGCCTTCGAACCGGCTGCGCATGACGCAGGAACTGATCGCCAACATGCTGGGGGTGCGCAGATCGGGCGTGACGGAAGCGGCATTGAAGCTGCAGGACGCGGGCCTCATCCGCTACAACTACGGCCATATCGAGGTGCTGGACCGGTCCGGGCTCGAAAAGCGTGTGTGCGAATGCTACAGCGTGGTCAAGCGCGAATTCGACCGCCTGCTTCCTGACCTGAAGCGGCTCTAGGAATCCGTCCGCAACGCGGCGCGGTTCAAGGCCGTCTGCTTCACCGATCCAGGACGGCCGCAAGAATCGGCGATACCATCAGACGGCGCAGCAATTCGACAACGGCTCCCGGCCTGCAACGGAGCTGGCCGACACTGCGCGGCATCGTACCGACTTCTTCGTCCTGCCTGGTCATCCTGTATTCGACACGCGTGCGTCGTCGATACCGATACGCCCGTGCAAGACGAATTCACGGGAGCAGGCAGATGAACGACCGCAAGCAGAAAGACGACGCCGTCAGGCAGCAACGCCGTAAATACGAGCAGGACAACGCAACGGACGACGGTATGCCCGTCGAGCCCGAAGTGCCGACACATACGCGCCCGGCCGGGCAAGAGCGGCTGCGGACCGCGAAGCAACGAATCGTCGATTCGAGAAAGCGCTGGGGCATGACCTATCCGCAGAATTGAGCACGCACCGTGATAATGATGCGGCGTTGCTCCCGACACAGGCGGAGCATGACATTCGCGCTCCGCGTTGTCGTGCGCGCGTCCCGCAGGCTGCGTCGCCGACGCTCCGGCATCAGTCCTGCTGGCGCAGGCGGATCAAGAATTCGGCAATGGCCTTGACCCGCGCTGCAGTGACCGGCGGTAAAGTCATCGAGAAAGCCTGCCTTTTCAAGTTCGATTGAAGGCGGCGTCGTACGGAGCCTTGCCCGCGAGATGCGCCGGTCACACCAACTTGCGGAAAATGGCGTCGAATTTGTTTCTGGAAAAGCAACGGCCGGACAGTTCATCCGCGAACCGGTTGTCCTGGAACCACTGGATCAAGCTGTGCCACTGGCGCATCGATTCGACGGCGATCATGCGATAGGGAACCCCGGAGTCGTTCCGGACGGCGATCTGCATGCGGGGAAGCGACGCCCACAGGCGGACGGTCTCGATCGAAAGCCCCGCCACGATTTCCGCGTCGAACGTCGCGAGGCTTGCACCGGCGACGATGCGGCTTTTCGTGGCGACGAGCGGCAACGCGGCCTGGTCGGGGATCACGCCGGCGACATCCGATGGCGATGCGGGGGAACCTTCATCGCAAGCCATTGCCGTTCGTTTACAACGAAAGGGGTGCCCTCGGTCCAGCACACGATGACGTAACCGTTCGAATGCGCGAGGTATCGCAGGCGTCTGCCACTGCCGGCATCGACGCGATCCCTGCAATCGAATGCCGGTTTCGTGACGGTAGCGGGCAAATCGTCGGGATTGAATCTGTCATGCACAACGGCAAATGAGCCCTTTTCCAGAACGAGGGCCGCACGCTCGCCATTCGCCCGACAGCGCTTCAATTCGGCGAGCGCCAGTCCGGCCAGACTTTGCGGACCGAACGTCTGCGCCAGTCGGGCAGCCAGTGCTTCGGTATTCATGTCGCCACTCCCCCCAGCAATCGCCTGGCCACCCTTCGCAGGATGGCTTAATCATCGATCGGTATGCCGATCGATCCGTCCGAGTGCTTGAGCAGTCTAGTATCGGGCGAACAATTCTTCTGTCCGCTACCGTGCCCGGGATTCGCAGCCGAGCGCAGCACGCGGCCGCGCGGCATGGAGTAGCCGGTCAGCAGATTACGGGCGGTGCAGCCGGTTCAGGCGGGCTGCCGTCGGGCTCGTCGACGAGCATCCGGAGAATTTGCTGCAGTTGCCGCGCGCATCGGCGAGCATCCTCGGGGGCATTCGCATCGATCGCCTCGAGCAGGCTGACGAATGCAATGAGGAAGGAATCGGAGACGGGCGTCTCACGCGCATGCTCGCGCAGATAAGCGCTATAACCGAAAACGCGCTGGATGAATTCGATCTGGTGAGCGGCAAATTCGTCATCGCCCACGGAAGGCGGCACAACGGCGAGAACACTGTCGGACAACGAAGGAGGAAGACGGATGTAAGACGGGCGATCACTCATGCGGGTCTCGTGAAACGCACGAGCGCGGCGTGAATGCCCGAAGCACGGACGCTGTTTCACGACGGAAGGCGCCTATGCTATAAGTGTCTCTAG
>NZ_JAGIXF010000161.1:0-7309 GCF_021483755.1 Burkholderia sp. WTPI3
CGCGAGCCGGTCGGGCTTTTTCATTACGCGTCGCGTCGCTTTGCGCGTCAGCCGTGCTTGCGCGCGTAGACGACGAACGCATAGCCGAACGTGTTCGGCGCGGCAGCCTGGTGCGGGTCGCGCGACACTTCGTGCCAGTGCGCGGGATCGGGCGCGGGGAACGACGCGTCGCCGTCGAAATCCGCATCGATCTCGGTGACGACCAGCTTGTCCGCGAGCGCTAGGCCTTCCATATAGAGCTGAGCCCCGCCGATCAGGAATGCTTCGGGCACGCCATCGCGCGCAGCGAGCGCGAGCGCGTCGGCGAGGGACGTGACGGTGTCGCAGCCATCGAAGCGGCGCGCTGCGTCGCGTGTGACGACGATGTTGCGGCGGCCCGGCAGCGGACGGCCGATCGACTCGTGGGTCTTGCGGCCCATCACGATCGGCGCACCCATCGTCATGCGCTTGAAGAACGCGAGGTCCTCGGGAAGTTTCCAGGGCAACTGGTTGTCGCGGCCGATGATGCCGTTGCGGGCACGCGCGACGATCAGGGTCAACGTCGTCATGAGAGTCGGGAAAAGGGGGAATCGCAATGGCGCCGATTCTACCGGAACGGCAAGTTGTGCCGGATGCGGCGCGGGCTGGCAGCGGTGTTCGCGTTCTAGCATGCGCGACGGCGATGCCCCGAACAAAAAGAGTGCCCGCCGGGGGACGGGCACGAAAAAGGTGCGCGTGGTTGCGTCGACGATGCGGGATGCGACTCGGGGTTCGTCCATGACGAAATCAATCGATATGTAATCCTCATCGAATGTCGGGGATGCGAAATCGCATGCGCATCATTGATGCGGCTGGTTTCCTGCGCCTCCTTCCATCGCATGCTGCATGTCACCGGGGCGTGGTGCGGGAATCGGCATCGGCAGCCGGGCGGGCGGTGCGATTTCGTCCCACAGCGTCACCGAGGACTTGTCGGAGGAAAGCGGTTGCGGCGCCGCGACGAACATGATGCCGAATTCGTCTTCCTGTCGTGCGTTCAGCGTGCTTTCGGCAAGCAGCGTCGCATGACCAGGCATCATGCTTTCGCCCGCGTATGCCGGTATGAACGGGCAGGCCGCTGCGAGCGCAATCGCAGCGGGCAGGAAAGAAAGTAAAGGGATTTTTCGCATGGTCGGCGCTCTCCGATCTGTTACTCATTCAGCGAAATGCATGCCATCGCTCGAGGAGCGTTGTCGCATCTGCGACTCGCTCGTGAGCATTGCGAATCACGGTCGAAAACGCCGAAAAATGTTTCAGGCATGAAACGATGGGGCTCGGGAATACTGCGGATTCAATCACCACGCCGCAAGGATGAAAATCGGCGCATGTGTCGATACGGGAAGATGTCACTGCCCGTGTGCTATGTGCAGATGATTGACCTGTATCGACCGCAGAGCGATTCGGCCGCTCGCCCACGTGCGCTGCAATTGGTTTGTCGTATTCGGCGCCTATAACTAAGCTGTCTTGATCAAAAAAATAACTGGACGCGAAACAAGCGCCATCATCCGAGGCATGTCGTTGCCGCGTATGGACATGGCGAATCGAGCCGCTTCGGCTGACCCGATTTGATCCTTTTCGCACGTGATTTCGCGTGCGCGGCAATCGTTAGACGGTTGATGAACGGGGTGTGCATATGCGAGCCGAGCAGCGGCATGTGATCTATTTTTCGCGCGAACCGAACGACGCGTTGCGCGGACATTTCGACGAATGCGGATGGCGTGTCGATCTTGCGGAGACCGCACGCGACGTGCGGCGCGTCGTGCAGCACGGCGTTGCATCTGCCGGCCTGCTCGATTTTTCGCCGGGTTTCAGGCCCGCGGACCTGCGCGAACTCGAAGCGTGTCTGAGCATTCAGCACATCGGCTGGATCGCTGCGACGCTGCGCGGCCAATTGCAGGACGCCACGCTGCGGCACCTGATTCGTGACTATTGCTTCGACTACGTGACGATGCCGTACGAAACCGCGCGAATCGTCGAGACGGTCGGCCATGCGCACGGGATGGTCGCACTGACCGATCCGGTGGCGTCGCCGGTCGGCGCCGGGCGCGCCGAAGGCGAGATGGTCGGCACCTGCGACGCGATGCTCGGGCTGTTCAAGACGATCCGGCGCGTCGCGACGACCGATGCACCGGTATTTATTTCCGGCGAATCGGGCACGGGCAAGGAGCTGACGGCCGTCGCGATTCACGAGCGCTCGTCGCGCGCGCACGCGCCGTTCGTCGCGATCAACTGCGGTGCCATCCCGTCGACCCTGCTGCAGGCCGAACTGTTCGGCTATGAGCGCGGTGCGTTTACGGGGGCGAATCAGCGCAAGATCGGCCGCGTCGAAGCGGCCAATGGCGGCACGCTGTTTCTCGACGAGATCGGCGACCTGCCGCTCGAAAGCCAGGCGAGCCTGCTGCGCTTCCTGCAGGAAGGCAAGATCGAGCGGCTTGGCGCGCACGTATCGGTGCCGATCGACGTGCGCGTGATCTGCGCGACCCACGTGGACATGGAGGCGGCGCTGCGCGAAGGGCGTTTCCGCGAGGACCTGTTCCACCGCCTGTGTGTGCTGAAGATCGAGGAGCCGCCGCTGCGTGCGCGCGGCAAGGATATCGAGGTGCTGGCGCGCCACATGCTCGAGCGTTTCAAGGGCGATGCGCATCGCCGCCTGCGCGGTTTCTCGCCGGATGCGATCGCCGCGCTGTACGGCTATCCGTGGCCGGGCAACGTGCGCGAGCTGATCAACCGCGTGCGTCGGGCGATCGTGATGTCCGAGGGACGGATGATTACCGCGGCCGATCTCGAGCTGAACGAGTTCGCGATGCTCGCGCCCGTGTCGCTGACGGAGGCGCGGGAGGCGGCCGAACGGCAGGCGATCGAGCAGGCGCTGTTGCGGCATCGCGGCCGTTTCGCCGATGCCGCACGCGAACTCGGCGTGTCGCGCGTCACGCTCTACCGGCTGATGTGCGCGCACGGAATGCGCGATCGCGGCGACACGCTGGCAGGGTTTTCCGCGCCGTTGCCGGAGGTTCCGCGGCACGCTTGCTAAAATTGGCGGGTACGGCCGCCCTCGCGGCCGAAGGAACCCGCATGAAACAGTACCTCGATCTCGTTCGCACCATCCTCGACACCGGCACCTGGCAGGAGAACCGCACGGGCATCCGCACCATCAGCATGCCCGGTGCGATGCTGCGTTTCGACCTTCAGCAAGGTTTCCCGGCCGTGACGACCAAGAAGCTCGCGTTCAAGTCCGCAGTCGGCGAGCTGGTCGGTTTTCTGCGGGCATCGCGCAGCGCGGCCGATTTCCGCGCGCTCGGCTGCAAGGTATGGGACGCGAACGCGAACGACAATGCGCAGTGGCTCGCGAACCCGTATCGCCAGGGCGTCGACGATCTGGGCGACGTGTACGGCGTGCAATGGCGCCAGTGGCCCGGTTACAAGGTGCTCGATGCAGGCGCCGACGCGCAGATCGCCGACGCGACGCGCCGCGGTTTCCGGATCGTCACGCGTTTCGACGAGGACAGTGCACCGAAGGTGCTGCTGTACAAGGCGATCGACCAGTTGCGCCAGTGTCTCGACACGATCATGGAAAACCCGTCCGACCGCCGTATTCTGTTTCATGCATGGAATCCGGCGGTGCTCGATCAGATCGCGCTGCCCGCGTGCCATCTGCTGTACCAGTTCCTGCCGAACGTCGCGAAGCGCGAGATTTCGCTGTGCCTGTACATCCGCAGCAATGACGTCGGGCTCGGCACGCCGTTCAACCTGACCGAAGGGGCCGCACTGCTGGCGCTGGTCGGCCGGCTGACGGGCTACACGCCGCGCTGGTTCACGTATTTCATCGGCGACGCGCACATCTACGAGAATCAGCTCGACATGCTGCAACAGCAGCTCACGCGCGAGCCGTACGAGAGCCCGCGGCTCGAGATCGCCGAGCGCGTGCCGGAGTACGCGAAGACGCGTGTGTATGCGCCTGAATGGCTCGAGCAGATCGAACCGTCCGATTTCTCGCTCGTCGGTTATCGGCACCATGAGCCGCTGACCGCGCCGATGGCGGTCTGACAACCCGCCGGCCCGGGCGGCGCGGAACACGCGAGTCCCGCCCGGCATCAGGATGAAGGCCCGACCGGCATCAGCCGGCCGGGCCTTTTTGCTTTGTCGGACGACGGTCACGGACGGCGGTGTTCCTCGTGACCGCCGGCCGGCGGACTGCCGTGGTGCGGTGCTTCGACGTGCGGTGCCGGCTGCGGCCGCGTTTCCATGTGTGGCGCGGGTATCGACGGTCGCGGCTCGATACGCGGTGCCGGCGGCTGCGGTCGTGGCATGGGATGCACGGCGGGCGCAGGCGGGCGGTACTCGTTCACGCGCGGCGGCGCGACTTCGTGGTGCTGTGTCGGTCGCGCAAATTCGGGGCGCGATTGCAGCGCAGGGGCCGCCCGCTCCGGTCGCGGCTGCGAATGCTGGGCTGGCGCCGCGAAATCGGGGCGCGGCCGCGGTTGCGGAATCTGCGCGGTGGTGTCGAGTCGCGGTTGCGGCAACGCGCGCGGCATCTCCTGGCGCATGCCGGGTTGGGTGCCAGGTGTGTTTTCCGGATGCGGCACCGGCGCCGCGCTGCGCACGGGCGGCAGCGCGTTCTGTCCCGCCGCGTGCAACGCGGTCGGCGGCGTCGGGCGCTGACGTTCCATGGCCGTGTGCGGTTGCATCCAGGCGGCCGCATGCGGGGTGCCGCGTTCGTCCGGACCGCTGCCGGCCGTCGGCGGGTGCGGGACGGGGTTGCCGGGCGCGAATGCCGAATGCGGGGTCTCGCGGCCCGGCGGCTGCGATGCGCCGTCGTTTGCAAAGCGTGCTGCATCGGGTGCCGTACCGTTCGCGGGCCGCGCAACGTTCGCCATGACCTTCATCGGCATACCCGGCCGCGCGGCCGGTGCCTGAGCCTGGATGCGGGCCGGCTGGCCTTCGCGCGGCGCGTGAGCCGGCTGCACGACGGGGCCGTGCGGATTCACGAGCTGCACGTTGCGCATCGCCCATGCGCCACCTTTCGGATCGCCCGGCATGTGGACTTGGCGCGCCGTATAGTCGGACGGCACGGTCGTCTTCACGACCGGCGCACCCGCGCCCGGCACGTGCTCGCCATGCCGGGCGAGATGCGCGGCGGCCTGGTCGCGATAGGCCGCCGGGACGGCCGGATTCCGGGTCGCGACGAACGGGTGCTGTCCGATCGCCGCCGGCGGACGGTAGCTGGCGGTGCGCAATGCCCCGGTAAAGCTCTGACGCACCGGCGCGATGCCGGGCGTACCGGGCATCACGTGTGCATTGCGCCATTGCCGCGGATCGACGTGCTGCGAGAAGTGTGCGACAGGCTGGCCGTGCACGAACGCCGACGCCGGCACGGCCGTGATCGCATGCGGCGCGCGGAAGTTCACGTACGTCTTGTTGATGTTGGTGATGTTCGTCACGTTGACGGTCTTGTTCACCGTGACGTTGTTCACCACGATGTTCCGGTTCACGCGATCGTAGTAATGCGGGCTCCAGCCGCCCCAGCCCGGATGCCACGCTTCACCCGGGCCGAGCGCGAACCATGCGCAGCCGGCCGCGGCGACGCCGCCGATCGTCAGCGCGACGCTCCAGTCGGGGCCACCACCACCGCCCACGAACGCGACGAGTGCCGGGGCGTAGACGGGCGGCTGGCTGACGGCCATTGCGCCGGGCACCCACGCCCAACTGTCGTCGACATAGGCCCAGCGTCCGTAGTGATACGGAGCGAAGCCCCACGGGGCGTCGTCGACCCACGTCCAGCCCCACGGCGCCTGCCAGATCCAGTGCCCGTCGTGATAGGGCGCCCAGTCGGCCGGCGTGTCGTTCGGCACCCAGACCGCGCCGTAATTCGGGGTTTCCCGCCATGTGCCGTTCGCGTCGAGATCCTGATAGCCGGGGATGTCGCGCGACACGTAGCGGGCCGACACCGAGCGTTCCTCGGCCGCGTCGCGGCTGGCGGCCCACTGGTCGAGCGGATCGGGGCGGGGCACCGCCGACTGTTGCGCGACCTGCAGGTCGGTGCCGGTGAACACGACCTGCTGCCCGGACGACAGCGGATACCACCCGTTGCTGCCGTAGACGGTCGCCGTGCCGCTGCGCACGGTCACCGTCGTGCTCGTGCCGTTCGGCGCGACGTCGACGCGATAGTCGCCGGGGCCGCCGATGCCGAGCGCGAGGTTGGGCGTGTCGAGTTCATAAGAGGCGCCGGACGGCAACTCGCGCACGTGCGTCGATACCGTGCCGAGGCCGACCTTGAGCTGCGTCGTCGTGTCGTCCAGGTTCAGCACGGACAGGCTCGTCGAGGCGCCAAGCCGCACAGCCGTCGAGCCGATGTGCAGTTCCGAGCGCGCGTCGGCGTCGTTCCACAATTGATCGCCAGTGGTCAGCGGTCGGTTCACGGCGGCGTACGACCACGTATCGGTGCCTGCGGGCTCCGTCGTCACCGCGCCCGACAGGTAGTTGAGTCTGGCGACGCGGCCGGGCGGGTCGCCGCCCGATTGCCGGGGAGCGGCCGCATACGGTGCCGCTGTGGTCGATTGCGCGAATACGGGGGGCACGGTAGCCAGTGCGAGAAATGCGAGCAGGATGCAGCGGGCGGTTCGCTTCAGCTTGAACAGGGAGGCCATGTTGAGCGTCTTGTCGTAGGCGCGGCGCGTCGATTCGTGCCGTCCAGTTCACAATATCCGCTGGGCCTGTTTCAATGCTCGGTGTTTTGTAAGTCGAATGGCTTGCGATGTAACAAAACCTGTCCATCGGGCGCCGTTGTCGTACGGCGCAAGGCGCGTGTCAAACGGACGTAAGCCACTCGTCGAAAATCTGCTGACCGGGCACGGTGACGCGCAGCACGCGCGGTCGCGCGGTGCGCTCGATCCAGCCGTGCGCGCAGAAGCTGTCTAGCAGCGCCGCACCGAGTGCGCCGCCGAGATGTGCGCGGCGCTCGCTCCAGTCGAGACAGCCGCATGCGAAGCGGCGCCGGCGCGCGCGTTGCTGCTCGACGTCGATGCCCCAGCGCGCGAGCGCCTGCGTGCCGAGCTCGGTGGTCGCGATCTCGTCGCCGTTTGCCTGCAGCCAGCCGCGCGCGGTGAGTCCGTCGAAGATCCGGACCGCCAGTTCGCCGGCCATGTGGTCGTAGCAGGTGCGCGCATAGCGCAACTCTGCCGGCACCGTGCGCGATGGCGGCGGTACCGGGCGATGCGGAGCAGCTGCGCGCGCGACGTACGCGAGCGCTTCGAGCGATGCCGCGATGTCGGCCGATGCGAGCCGGTAGTAGCGGTGC
>NZ_JAGIXF010000162.1:0-7215 GCF_021483755.1 Burkholderia sp. WTPI3
GTCCGACCGTGGACGGAATGGCGGGACGGCGACGGCGCCACGCTCCCGATGATGATCGGCGCGGCGCCGTTCGGCGTGATCTTCGGCACGCTCGTCGGCGGCGGCCCGCTCACCGCCTGGCACGGCGCGCTGATGTCGCTCGTCGTGTTCGCCGGCTCCGCGCAATTCATCGCGCTCGGCCTGATCGCCGGAAGCGCGAGCTTCGTCGTCGTGCTCGCGACGACGCTGATCGTAAACCTGCGCCACCTGCTGTACAGCGCGACGCTCGCGCCGTACGTCGCGCACCTGCCGCTGCGCTGGCGCGCAATGCTCGGCGCGCTGATGACCGACGAGGTATTCGCGGTCGCCTATGCGCATTACCGGCACTTCCCGCCCGGCGCGATCGGCCCGTACTACTTCTTCGGCTCAGGCCTCGCGATGTACCTGAACTGGCAGGTCTGGACGCTCGCGGGCATCGGCTTCGGCGCCGCGTTCCCGGGCCTCCAGTCGCTCGGCCTCGATTTCGCGATGGCGGCGACCTTCATCGCGATCGTCGTCCCGCAACTCGGCACGCTGCGCTATTTCGCGGCCGCCGCGACGGCCGGCACGCTCGCATACTTCTGGCAGGGCTGGCCTTACAAGCTCGGGCTGCTCGGTGCCGTGGCCGCCGGCGTCGCGGTCGGCGTCGCGCTCACGCTGCTGCACGCGCGCTCGCGCACCGGTTCGCGCACGGAGGCCGCATCGTGAGCTACGCGCTGCTGATCCTCGGGATGGCCGTCATCACCTATGCGATCCGGACGACGCTGTTCCTGTTCGGCGAGCGACTGACCTTTCCGCCGCTCGTGCGGACCGCACTCGGCTTCGTGCCCGTCACGGTGCTGACCGCGATCATCGTGCCGATGGTCGTCTCGCCGCACGGCGGCACGGCCGAACTGACCTGGCGCAATCCGCAGCTCGTCGGCGCGCTCGCCGCCGTGCTCGTATCGGCAACGACGCGCCGGCCGCTCCTGACGATCGCGGTCGGGCTCGCGGTGTTCTTCTTCTGGCAAGGAGTCGTGATGCCGCACTGGCTGCCGGCGTAAGCGCGCTTCGCCGGTCGCGCTCAAGTTTGCGTGCGGCGCGCCGATATAGGGAATGAAGACCCGCCATCGGCCTCGGCGCGAACCGGTCCGTCGACGCTGCGCCCGTCCTGGTGCGTGATGCCGGCGACCTACCCGCGCGGGCCGCCATCGAGACGATTCATGGGCCAGATCACCCTTTCCATCAAGGACGACACGCTTGCGTCCCTGCGCAAGGACTACGATGCGTTCGTGCGCGTATCGCTAAAGCTCGACCCGCAGTTCGCGACGCCGTCGTTCGAGGATTTCCTGCGCGCCAAGCTGCTCGACAACATGGTGCCGCTGACCGAGCACGCGGTACAGCGAATGCTCGAGGGCGGCCAGTACGCGTGGGCAAAGCGCACCCTCGACAAGGAATTCCCGGACGTCGTCGCGATCCTGATGCGACAGGCCGGCGAATTCGGCTTCGGTTTCGCGGCGCGCTCCGAGTGGACGCCGGACGAGCTCGCGAAGGCATGCCGCGACTGGGCCAAGGCGATCGTCGCCGAAGCGCAGAGCGACGTATCGCTCGTCGATCCGCTCGCCGCGCAGATCAAGAGCGCGGTGCACGATATCCAGACACTCGAGGAGATGATGCAGACGCCCGCGTGGCGGCTCGCGGAGTCGCTGCGGCAGCGCATCTACGAGGCGAAGCTCGCGTGCGAGATGAGCGTCGGCAGCGCGGCACGCGACAAGCTCGGCGAGTTGCGCGGGCTGCTGCGGCTCGGTCTCTCGCACGGCTCGTTCCAGAAACAGGAAGCGCAGCAGATCATGGAGTACATGCGGCTCCTGAAGCCCGAGATCTTCGTCGACGAACCATACGACGTATTCGCCCGGCTTGCCGGATGGCTGCGCAGCGTGTTTACGCCAGCCACCGCTGCGCGGCGTGCGCCCGGACCGGGGCCGGAACAGCGTCGGCCATGACGGCCCGCACCGGCGCATGAAAAACGGCCCGGGCCGCGCAATGCGAACCGGGCCGCCGGATCACCGCCGTCGCGACGCGCCGTCCGGGGCGAGCATCGCGCGGCGACAAGGCACGGCTTACTGTGTGGCGCCCTGGGCCGATGCACCGCCCTGCACGCCTGCCGATGCACCGCCTTCGGCCGCCGCGTCGCCCACCTTCGATTTGGCCATACCGGCATGGTGCTTGGCCGACTTAGCCGCATGCTTCGCGTGCTTCTTGGTCGAATGAACCGACGACGCAGCCGTATCCTTCGCGCCGTCGGCTGCCGTACCGAGCGCGTCGGTCGCGCCGCCCGCCGCATTGCCCGATGCGTTCGCGCCGGCACCTCCTTGCATGCCGACACCCGCGGCCGGCGCCTGTGCCTGCACGCCGGCTCCCGCACTGCCCTGGGTCGCGACGCCCGTCTGCGCGAATGCGGCCGAAGTGGCAAACGCCGTCAGCGCGGCACCGATCAGCATCGTACGAATCTTGGACATGACAGTCCTCCTCAAGAAGTTGTTGGCGCGGATCGCATCGATGCGATCCGTCGCGTCCGCTGCCGCAACATGCAGCAGGTACGACGAAAGACCCGCGGGCGGCACGGCCGGTTCTCGAATCTCTCAGACTGTTACCCACCGTTTCATTTGCTGACGAATGGCTCACAGTCCTTAATAACCGCGGGCCGCGACCGTGCGCGCTCGCGTGCCGGCCCGCGGTGCCGTATGATGCGGGGCGACTCCTCCCGCGCATTGCGCCCCCCTTTCGTCATGCCCAACCTGGATTTCACGCTGACCGGCGAATACGTCGAGCTGCACAACCTTCTCAAGATCACCGGCCTCGCGGATAGCGGCGGCACCGCGAAGATGTTCGTCGCGTCCGGCGCGGTGAAAGTCGACGGCGCGGTCGAACTGCGCAAGACCTGCAAGATCCGCGCAGGTCAGGTCGTGCTATTCGGCGATACGCGGATCGCAGTCCACGACGCATAGCGGTTCCCCCTGACCACGGCATGGCCATCGGCACGCGTTCGACACGGTTTCAATAAAGCCGTAAGCTAGCTGTCTCTCAAAATAAATACAGACAGCGCGGGTCCGCACCCGCGCGAGCGCCCATTCCATGTCGCATTCCGGTCTTACGCGGACGGCCGCCGCGCCGCCGTCCCTGTCCAGTCATGCCGCCGATACCGCGCGCCTCGCCGCTCCGCTTGCGATCGCACAACTCTCGCAGATGGCGATGAGCGTCACCGACACGGTGCTGCTCGGCTCGCTCGGCCCCGATTCGCTCGCGGCCGGCGGCCTCGGTGCGAACTTCTTCTTCGTCATCGTGACCGTGCTGCAGGGCGTACTGTCGTCGGTGAGCGTGAGCGTCGCGCATGCGCGCGGCGCGCAGGCCGAACACCGGGTGCCGCATATCTACTGGACCGGCTTCGTGCTGTCCGTGCTGCTCGCGATTCCGGCGATCGTCGCGCTGTCGCTGTCCGAACCGATCCTGCTGATGTTCCACGAGCCGCCGCTGCTCGCGCATCACGTCGGCGAGTACACCGGCATCCTGCGTTTCGCGGCGCTCGGCAGCCTGATCGGCGTCGGGCTGATGCGCGCGTTCCTGCCCGCGATCGGCGCCGCGCGGCGCCTGCTGTGGGTGTCGATCGGCGGCGTCGGCATCAACGGCGTACTGAACTACGGGCTGATCCACGGCGCCTTCGGGTTGCCGCGGCTGGGCTTCCTCGGTTCGGCGGTCGCGACGACGATCACGATCTGGCTCACGGCGCTCGCGCTGATCTGGCTGCTGCACGGCCGCCAGCGGTTCCGCCATTTCGTGACCGCCGCGCGCCCGAAGCTGCCCGTGATGGGCGAGCTGATCGGCATCGGCTGGCCGGTGGCGATCACGTACGGGGTCGAATCGACGCTCTTTCTCGCGACGGGCCTGACCATCGGCGTGCTCGGCGCGACCTCGCTTGCCGCGCACCAGATTGCGCTGAACGTCGCATCGGTAGCGTTCATGGTGCCGCTCGCGATCGGCCAGGCCGCCAACGTGCGCGTCGGCTACTGGGTCGGCGCCGGTGCGCCGGTCGCCGCCCGGCACGCGGGCTTCGTCGCGCTCGGCCTCGGCGTCGCGTTCATGTCGCTGTCCGGTCTCGTGCTGATCGTCGCACCGCATGCGATCGTCGGCCTGTACCTGCACCTCGACGATCCTTCGAACGTCGGCACGGTGTCGCTCGCCGCGTCGCTGCTCGGCATCGCTGCGGTGTTCCAGATCGTCGACGGCATGCAGACCGTCGCATCCGGCGCACTGCGCGGACTGAAGGACACGCGCATCCCGATGCTCGCGGCGACCTTCGGCTACTGGGGGATCGGCTTCCCGACCGGCTACTGGCTGGCATTCCACGCGGGCCTCGGCGCCCGCGGCCTGTGGTGGGGGCTCGCGGCCGGCCTCGCGAGCGTCGCCGTGCTGATGGCATGGCGCTTCCATCTGAAGAGCGCATCGCTTGTCGCAGCGACACGCTGAGCGCGACACGACGCAAAATCGCCTCCGGCGCTATGCTTGTCCGTTGAAGATCCAGAACGCCGCCGTCCAAGCGACGCGACTGCCCCACGATACGCCAGACGCCGCGCGACGCGCGGCCTTTCCCCTTCCCAAGAGGAGTGCATCATGAACGAAGCAGTTCGGATGGAACGCGACACGTTCGGCGAGATCGCCGTGCCGGCCGACCGGCTCTGGGGCGCACAGACCGAGCGCTCGCTGCAGAATTTCCGGATCTCGACGGAGAAGCAGTCGCCCGAGCTGATCCACGCGCTCGCGATCGTCAAGCGCGCGGCGGCTGCGGTAAACCAGTCGCTCGGCGTGCTCGCCGACGACAAGGCGCACGCGATCATCGACACGGCCGACGAAATCATCGCGGGCAAGCATCCGCGCGAATTCCCGCTCGCCGTATGGCAGACGGGCTCCGGCACGCAGACCAACATGAACCTCAACGAGGTGATCGCGAACCGCGCGAGCGAGCTGATGGGCGGCGAACGCGGCGAAGCGCGCAAGGTGCACCCGAACGACGACGTGAACCGCGGCCAGTCGTCGAACGACGTGTTCCCGACCGCGATGCACATTGCCGCCGCGTACGCGATCGTCAATCACCTGCTGCCCGCGCTGCGCACGCTGCGCGCGACGCTCGATGCGAAGTCGAAGGCATTCGCCGACATCGTGAAGATCGGCCGCACGCACCTGCAGGACGCGACGCCGCTCACGCTCGGCCAGGAATTCTCCGGCTACGTCGCGCAACTCGACCAGGGCATCCGGCACCTCGAATCGACGCTGCCGCACCTGTACGAACTCGCGTTGGGCGGCACCGCAGTCGGCACCGGGCTGAACGCGCATCCGGAATTCGCGGTGCGCGTCGCCGACGAGATCGGCCGGCTGACCAAGCTGCCGTTCGTGACGGCACCGAGCAAGTTCGAGGTGATGGCGGCCGCCGACGCGTTGGTGTTCGCGCACGGCGCGCTGAAGACCGTCGCGGCCAGCCTGATGAAGATCGCGAACGATGTCCGCTGGCTCGCGAGCGGGCCGCGCTGCGGGCTTGGCGAACTGTCGATTCCGGAAAACGAGCCGGGCAGCTCGATCATGCCGGGCAAGGTGAATCCGACGCAATCGGAAGCCGTGACGATGCTGTGCTGCCAGGTGTTCGGCAACGACGTCGCGGTCAACGTCGGCGGCGCAAGCGGCAATTTCGAGCTGAACGTGTTCCGGCCGATGATCGCGCACAACGTGCTGCAATCGGTGCGGCTGCTCGCCGACGGCGCACAGAGCTTCAACGACCACTGCGCGGTGGGCATCGAGCCGAACCGCGAGCGCATCGACCTGCTGCTGAACGAATCGTTGATGCTGGTGACGGCGCTCAACCCGCACATCGGCTACGACAAGGCCGCGCAGATCGCGAAGAAGGCGCACAAGGAAGGCACGACGCTGAAGGCCGCCGCGCTCGCGCTCGGTTACCTGACCGAGGCGGAATTCGATGCGTGGGTGCGGCCCGAGCAGATGATCGGATCGCGGTAATCACACGATGACGGGCGCGGCGCGAACGCGCGGCGTCCGTGGATGTCAGACCGTGCCCTTCGCCACTTCCTCGGGCTTCATCTCGACAATCTTGTCGAGCGCGGCACGCACGTCGGCCGCATATTTCGCGAGCACTTTCTGCTCGTCGGTCTCGGGCACGAACGGCGGCACCGGCACCGGGTTGCCGTTCTCGTCGACCGCGACGAACACGACGAGGCAGTCGGTCGTCTGACGCAGCACGCCGCCCTTCGGATCGCCGGCATGCACGGACACGTGGATATGCATACTGGTACGGCCCGTCGCGACGACACGCGCCTTCAGTTCGACCAGATTGCCGACGAGGATCGGACGCTGGAAGCGGATATTGCCCACGCTGACCGTCACGCAATAGCGGCTCGACCAGACCGCCGCGCACGCATACGCGACCTCGTCGATCCACTTCATCAGCGCGCCGCCATGCACCTTGCCGCCGAAATTCACGGATGACGGCTCCGCAAGGAAGCGGAATACGGTTTCGGTGCGGTCGAGGGCGGCCGGTACGGGGGACGGTTGGGACATCGTGTTGGCTCCAGGCGGCGGGGGCGCTGCAATCGGCGCATTATACGTTGCACTGCGGCAACGCGTCGCAATACGCGCCGCGCCGCGGGCGCCGCACGCACAACCGTGCGCTGACGCGGAACACTCGCCGGAAACCGGCGCGCGTCAGCGGCGCACCGTGATTCCCTGATCGATCGTCCCGTACATCTCAAGGCTGCCGCCCCGCTCGCCGGCGGCGGCCGCGCCGCCCTGCGCACAGGCCGCGCAAACCAGCGCGGCCGCCAACAGGCAGAAAATCGTCTTCATCGTTGCATCGTGTCGCATCCGGCGGCCCACTGCCGCCGTGTCCGGCCATTCTACGCGTGCACGACCGGCGGCCGCAGTCCGGCCCGCCGCGACGCTGCTGCACCGGTGTCGCCCCACCGCATCCGACATTTCACCCGAACGCGAAACATCGAATGCGTCCAGCGCCTACACTGCAGTCATCCCGCCAGACGAGACACGACGATGACCGATCAAGACGACCACCACTTTCCGGGCCTGAGCCGCATCGGCGCGCTGATCGCGGATCCGGGGCGCGCCGCGATGCTGTGGGTGCTGATGGACGGCAGCGCACGG
>NZ_JAGIXF010000163.1:0-7040 GCF_021483755.1 Burkholderia sp. WTPI3
ACTACCGGAACTTCATCCGGCTGAACTACAGCAGCCCGTGGTCGCCGGAAATCGAGCAGGCGGTGATCGCGGTCGGCAAGCTCGCGGCGTCGTGCATGCGATGAGACGAAGGCCGGTACGCGCGGCGTGCCGGCCTTTCGGCGCGGACGTCAGGGCCGAAAGGCCGGCCCGAACGTCGCGAGTCCCGGATCAGCCAGCTTTCGTGCGCAGAAACGCCGACACGCGCGCAAGCCCCTGCTCGAGCACGGTCCGGTTGTTCGCATAACCGATCCGCACGTAGCCTTCCATGTCGAGCGCGCTGCTCGGCGTGAACATCACGCCGGTCGCTTCGATCAGCTCCGTGCAGAACGCGCGAGACGGCATGTCGAACGCATACTTGAGCAGCGCCGTCGTGCCGGACTTCGGCTTGACCCACGAAATCGCCGGCTCGCGTTCGACCCAGGTATCGAGAATGGCCAGGTTGGTGCGCACGATGTCGTGATTGCGCTGCATGATCACGTCGCGGTGTTCGAGCGCCAGCGTCGCGAGATAGTCGTCGATCATCCCGACGCTGATCGTGTTGTAGTCGCGATGAACGCTCACGGCATGGATCAGCTCGACGGGGCCCGCGATCCAGCCGAGGCGCAGCCCGGCGAGCGAGTACGTCTTCGACATGCTCGCCGTGCTGATCCCGCGCTCGTACAGATCGGCGACCGATGCACTGTAGCCGCTGCCGACCTGATCGGTGCCGCGATAGACCTCGTCGCACAGCACGTATGCGCCGCACCGTTTCGCGATCTCGGCGACCCTGCCGAGCATCGCTTCGTCCATCAGCGAGCCGGTCGGGTTGTTCGGGTTGTTGATCGCGATCAGGCGCGTCTTGTCGTCTACGAGGGACGCGAGTTCTTCGAGATCCGGCAGAAAGGCGTTTTCCTCGCGCAGCTTCAGCACCTTCACGTTCGCGCCGTAGCTTTCCGGAATCGAATAGTGCTGCTGGTAGGTCGGCAACACCGACACGACCGTATCGCCCGGTTCGACCAGCGTTTCGTAGATCAGCGCATTGCCGCCGATCGCGCCGTGCGTGACGATCACGTTCGATGCCGACTGGCGCGCGTAGGTCGATGCGATCGCTTCGCGCAGACGCTGCGTGCCTTCGATCGCGCCGTACGTCAGCTTCATCGGACGCAGTTCGTCGAGCAGCGTGTCCTGCTTGCCGGTCATGGTCAGCAACTGGTCGACCGTCAGCGATTCGACGCACGTTTCCGCGAGGTTGTACGTACAGTGGTTCTCGTACAGGTCCATCCAGCGTTCGACGCCGAATTCCTTGATCTTCATGCTCGTTCCTTGGTCGGGATGGCCTTCAAAGCGATGCCGTCAAGTATCCACCTTTAAAAACATGATGTCCATAATGGACTAAAAATCCATGTTCTGTCATGGCGTGACGCGAGGAAGACGGGGGGCCGATCGAGGCGATCGAGTCGGTCAGCGACTGCCGCGTGCGACGGCCAGCATCACCCCGAAGCCGACGAGCAGGATACCGAAGGTGCGGTCGATCCAGTGACGCAAGGACAGCACGCGATCCCGGACGGCTTCGGCGGAGAAACAGATGGCCACGAGGCTGAACCAGCCTGCATGTGTCAGCGCGATGAACAGGCCGTAGCCGATCTGCACGAGTAACGGCGTGTCGGGGCGAACCGCCTGCATGAACAGGCTGACGACGAACACGGTGGTTTTCGGATTCAGCGCGTTGGTCAGGAAACCGGTGCGCAGCGCCGCGAGATCGGACAGCGGCGCGACGTGCGTCGCGGGGCGGCTGCCGGCGGGCCTGGCGGCGAGCATCTTCGCGCCGAGGTAGATCAGGTAGATCGCGCCGACGAGCTTGATGGCGTTGAAGAGCAACAGGGACTGGCGGATCAGCAGGCCCACGCCGAGCAGCGTGTAGCTCACGTGAATCGTCACGCCCAGTCCGATCCCCCACGCGGTGAGCAATCCCGCACGGCGTGAGAGCATCAGGCTGTTGCGCGTGACCATCGCGAAATCCGGCCCCGGGCTGATGACGGCCAGTAAGGTGATGGTGACTACGACTATCCATTCCGTCATTGCTTCGTCCTTTTGATTTTCATCGTGATGAGCGAATATTAGTGACCATGATTCGCCAGGAAAAGCGATGATTTCTGACCAGAATGGTGAGTTTGAATCACATGAGATGCGCGCCAGCCTGCCGTCGTTGATGGCGCTGCGCTGCTTCGAGGCGGCGGCGCGCCATGAGCATTTCAGCCGGGCGGCCGACGAATTGCATCTGACGCATGGTGCCGTCAGCCGGGCGGTGCGTCTGCTCGAGGACGATCTGGGTGTGGCGTTGTTCGAGCGGCGCAACCGTCGTGTCTTCCTGACCGACGCGGGGCGCAAGCTGGCGCAGGCCGTCCACGACGGTCTGCATTTGATCAAGCAGGCCGCAAACGCGCTGCGGGCCGACGCGGCGCGTGCGCAGCGCTGGGTGCTGTCGTGCGAGCCCACGCTGCTGATGCGCTGGCTGATTCCGCGCTGGCCCGACTTCCAGGCGGCTTACGCGGGCGTCGACATCCATCTCGCCGCGGCGGGTGGCCCGTTCTCGTTCGACAACGGCATCGACATGGCGATCCGGCGCAACGATTTTGCGTGGCCTGCCGGCTATCACGCGGAGAGGCTGTTCGCGGAGAAGGTGGGGCCGGTGTGCCGGCCCGACAAGGTCGAGACGTGGTTTTCCGGCAGTCGGGACGATCGCGCTCTGAAACGGAGCGCGCCGCGACTGCATACCCGCACACGGCCGGATGCATGGAAGGAATGGGCGGCGGCGGCGCATCGTACGGCGGGAAGCGGGCGCGGGCAGGTGTTCGACCATTTCTATTTCAGCCTCCAGGCGGCCGTGGCCGGACTGGGTGTCGCGATCGGGCCGTGGCATCTCGTGCGCGACGACCTCGAAAGCGGCGTGCTGGTCGCGCCGATGGGCTTCGTCGAAGACGGTTCGTACTACTGCCTTCTGACGCCGGAGCCCGTGACGGCCGGCAGCGCGTCGTCTGATCTGCTCGACTGGCTGAGGGCGATGGCCTGACGTGTGCGCCGGATTGCTGCGCGACGCCGGCGACATGTAAAAAAATGGTTCTTCGTGGATTTCTGTGGACGTCGCTTGTCGACCCGCAAGGGACCGTCGAGATTGCGGGAAGCGGACGTTCGTGCCATCGCTTGACTACGTGTAGCCGGCGATATGGAGCTTACGACTGTCCCGAGCCGCGGACCTATCCGTGATTTCGTGGGCGGGGCATATCATGAGGTGTGAACCGCCCCGGGAGTCGTGGAGGCTGGTTGGTTTAAGTTAATGCGGGTTCAGCGGCAGCTGTTTCAAGTTGCCGATAGTAGTTTGCCTCAGCTTCGGCGGGCGGGATATAGCCGAGGGGTTCCATCAACCGATGATTATTGAACCAGGCCACCCCCTGCAGCGTTGCCAGTTCAACGGATTCCCGCGTTTTCCAGGTGCGGCGATGAATCAGTTCAGCCTTGTACAAGCCGTTGATCGTTTCAGCCAGGGCGTTGTCATAGCTGTCGCCCCGGCTGCCGACCGACGGTTCGATGCCCGCTTCGGCCAGCCGTTCGCTGTAGCGAATGCTGACGTATTGGGACCCTCTGTCCGAATGGTGTATCAAGGTTCCGTCGTTGCCCGGGCTCCGCGCGTAAAGCGCCTGTTCAAGTGCATCCAGAACGAAGTCCGTGGTCATCGAGCTGCTGACTCGCCAGCCGACGATACGGCGAGCGAACACATCGATCACGAAAGCCACATACAGCCAGCCCTGCCACGTCGAAACGTAGGTGAAATCCGAAACCCAGAGCTGGTTCGGCCGTGCCGCCTTGAACTGGCGATTGATCCGATCCAGCGGGCGCGGGGCTATGGCATCAGGAACAGTCGTGCGAACACGCTTGCCTCGCATCACGCCGCGCAAACCCAGTTGCTTCATCAACCGTTCGACCGTGCAGCGCGCCACCGCGATACGCTCCCGGTTCATCTGCTTCCAGACTTTATCCGCGCCGTAGACCTGCATGTTGGCCCGCCACACGCGCTCGATCTCCGGCCGCAGACGTTCATCGCGGATTGCGCGAACAGAGCGCCGCGCCGGATCACGAAGCTGCGCGGCATGGCGTCGGTAGCCCGACGGGGCAATCCGCAAGACCTTGCAGATCGGCTCGACCCCGAAGGTGTCGCGATGCTGATCGATGAAGGCCTTCAGGATTTGAAACGGCGGTCGAGCTCCGCCTGGGCGAAAAACGCGCTCGCGACCTTGAGAATCTCGTTGGCACGACGCAACTCCTTGACTTCGCGCTCCAAGGCCTTGAGGCGCTCGCGCTCGTCTGTGGTCACGCCATCGCGCTCACCGTGAAGATTCATGTGATCTTGCGCCATGAACGCGCTCACGTCGAAGGCCTGTGCCTCGCGATGCGGGAGGGAGGCGTCCATACCATTTCTCTCAAGAGTTGGAGCCTCCACAAAATCCGTGGCGGTTCAAAGACCTTCTGGCACCCAGCCTTGGTCAAGGCTTCACGCTGCAACCCAAGGTGCTGATCCTGCGTCGAGACACGAGCATAGCCGATCAGCATTGGTTACCCGTCAATCCGTTTTCTTAGGGGCATTCTTCTTTGGCAACGGCAATTCAGCAGCAGATAGTCTTATCAGGTTGGTCAACCAATTTCGGTCTTCCCATTTGTCGCACGAGATCAAAAAGCACGCCTTCGCGCCAGGATACGGATTGGCTTCTGTCACATCCCCCAGAAAATTCTGGCCTTTGGTCGTCTGTTTCACAAAGAGTTGATCATCGCAAACTAGGGCGACCATCTTGCCATCGCAATAAATACCGTATTCGCCAAACATTTTCTTGGCGCTGACGGTTCCTGCACCCTCAATCTGATCAAGGATGAAATCCACAGTGGTCTGCCGAGAAGCCATTGAGAGTGCTCAGGCAGCGATGGGGGAGCACAGCTCAACCAAGGTGCCATCGGGGCATCGGACGTATGACACGGTTTGTCCCCAAGGCTTCACCATCGGTGCTTTCAAAGACAGCGCACCAGCCCCGATAGCGCGCTCATGCGCCATTGCGACGGATTCAGTAACGAGTGCGATTTCAACGCCAAGCGGTAGTGGCGATGCATCTGCGCGAAGATAGCCAGTAGGCAAATTGCTCGCACCCAGCGCGTGGTTTGCGAAGGCAAGTGTAGTTTCGCCCGTCTCAAGCTCGCCATAGCCGGACTCGTGCTGGAAACGTGTCTTCAGGCCAAACGCCTTCTCAAAGAAAGCTAACGATGCGCCAACATCGGCGACGTAGATGATGGTATATCCAAATTTCACGACTTCCCCTTATCGAAACTCATTGAGATGAGTAGGCAATCGAGAATAGCATTTCGAGAATCGCAATGCCTTGAGTTTGCTCACCGCATCGGCGGCCCGGCATGGTCTCTCAAAATCCCTCGTTTTTCAGGAGAAGGAGTCTGCATGCCCCGCCGTTCGATCCTGTCCGCCGCCGAGCGGGCAAGCCTGCTGGCGTTGCCCGACACCGAAGAAGAACTCATCCGGCACTACACATTCAACGAGCGTGACCTGTCGCTGATCCGCCAACGGCGCGGCGACTCGAACCGTCTGGGCGTTGCCGTTCAGATGTGCCTGCTGCGTTTCCCCGGTCAGGGTCTGCTGCCCGACGCCACTGTGCCCACGTTCCTACTGCAATGGATCGGGCGGCAACTGTGCATCGACCCGGCGTGTTGGCCGCAGTATGCCGAGCGGGAGGAAACACGACGAGAGCATCTGCTTGAGCTGCGTGCGTACCTGGGCATCGAGCCGTTCGGACTGGCGGACTATCGTGAGGGCGTCCATGCCTCAACCGAGCTGGCCTTGCAGACAGACAAGGGCATCGTGCTCGCCAGCAGTGTCATCGACTCGCTGCGTCACCGACACATCATCTTGCCAGCGCTGGATGTCATCGAACGCATCGGTGCCGAGGCGATCACCCGCGCCAATCGGCACATCTACGATGCTTTGACCGAACCGCTATCGGATGCGCATCGCCGTCGCCTCGATGATCTGCTCAAGCGCCGCGATAGCGGCAAGACGACCTGGCTGGCTTGGCTGCGCCAGTCGCCCGCCAAACCGAATTCGCGCCACATGCTTGAACACATCGAACGCCTCAAAGCCTGGCTGGCACTCGAACTTCCCTCCGGCATCGAGCGGCTGGTTCACCAGAACCGGCTACTCAAGATCGCGCGCGAGGGCGGCCAGATGACGCCCGCCGACCTGGCCAAGTTCGAGCCGCAGAGACGCTACGCGACTCTCGTGACGCTGGCCATCGAGGGCATGGCTACCGTCACCGACGAAATCATCGACCTGCACGACCGCATCCTGGGCAAGCTGTTCAACGCCGCCAAGAACAAGCATCAGCAGCAATTCCAGGCGTCCGGCAAAGCCATCAACGCCAAGGTGCGCTTGTATGGGCGCATCGGCCAAGCGCTGATAGATGCCAAGCAATCTGGCCGAGACCCGTTCGCTGCCATCGAGGCTGTCATGTCTTGGGATGCCTTCGCCGAAAGCGTCACAGTGGCACAAAAGCTCGCTCAGCCCGAGGACTTCGATTTTCTGCATCGCATTGGCGAGAGCTACGCCACATTGCGCCGCTACGCGCCGGATTTCCTCGACGTCCTCAAGCTGCGGGCGGCGCCTGCCGCCAAGGACGTGCTCGATGCCGTCGACGTGCTGCGCGGCTTGAACACCAACAACGCCCGCAAGGTGCCCGCCGATGCCCCGACCGATTTCATCAAGCCGCGCTGGCGGAAGCTGGTGATGACCGATGCCGGCATCGACCGGCGCTACTACGAACTGTGCACGCTGTCGGAGTTGAAGAACTCGCTGCGTTCGGGCGACATCTGGGTGCAGGGGGCGCGCCAGTTCAAGGACTTCGAGGGTTACCTGGTGCCGCCCGAGAAGTTCGCCAGTCTCAAGCAGTCCAGCGAATTGCCGCTGACCGTGGCCACCGACTGTGACCAGTACC